>DASXXO010000440.1:0-2232 GCA_036503045.1 Caldimonas sp.
ATCGCGGCGACGCCGTCGGCGTGCGCGAGCACGCCCTCGCTGGTTGGCAGTTCGCGGCCGATGACGAGCGGCGCGGCGAAGGAGCGCGCCTGCGCGACCTCGTCGCCGCCGGCGCGCGCCTCGACCGGTTCGAGCAGGCGCACGATCGGCGCCGTCGCCTCGGCGACCGCCGACGCGGTCCTCATTGCCGTGGCGGCGCGCGCATCACGTGCCTTCCTGGAAGAACCTCCGCACGACAGCGACCTGGTCGGGCGCGACGATCGTCGGTGCGTGGCCGACGCCCGCGAACTCGTGGATGCGCGCCTTCGGGCCGCGTCCGGCCATCGCCGCCGCGGTCGCAGGAGCGAGGACATCGGAGTCGGCGCCGCGCAGGACGAGGGTCGGGCAGGAGACCCGGTCGTAGGCTGCCCAGAGTGCAGCCTCTCCCGCAGCGGCGACCTCCGCAGTGACTCCGCGCAGCGCCACCGCGATCGCCGGATCGTAGTGGAGGCGCCAACGGTCGCCTGCGCGACGCAGCATCGGCCGCGTCAGCGCCATCCACTGCTCGCGCGTGTGGGTACCGAACCCCTGCGAAATCGTCAGCAGGTAGTCGGCGGCGGCGTCCTCGCTCGCCCAGTCGAGCGCCAGGCCGACGTAGCCCGCGATGCGGGCGATGCCGCTCGGATCGATCGCCGGGCCGACGTCGTTCAGTACGAGCCGCGCGATCGGCGAGCCGGGCAATCCGGCGAGCGCCATGCCGATCAGGCCGCCCATCGAGGTGCCGAACCAGTGCACCGTCTTCGCGTCGAGGCGCGCGAGCAGCGTCACCATGTCGGCGACGTAGGTGGGCAGCACGTACCCGCTCGGATCGGCGAGACGGTCCGACTCGCCGCGGCCGACGACATCGGGGCAGACGACACGCCAGCCGTCGCGCATCGCACGCGCGAGCGTGTCGAAATCGCGCCCCTGGCGCGACAGCCCGTGCACGCAGACGACGACGCGATCGGCGCCGCCGCCGGTGCGCTCCCACTGCCAGTACGCCATGCGGTGCAGGCCGCGCGCGTCGAGGCACTGGACGTGGCGAAGCTGAGGCTGGTCGTCGTTCATGACGCCTTCACTTCATCTGGATCGTGCCGTTGACGGTCGCGGTCACGACCGCCTTGCCGGGCTCGACCGACAGCGCTTCGGCCGACGTCGCGGCGGCGGCCATGCGCGGCCTGGGGATCGGTCCTGCCTGCGGCTCGCTCGTCGCAACGGCCACCTCGCGCACCGTATATGCGCCGTAGCCGAACAGCTTCGCGTAGCTCGCCGCCTTGGCGCGGAACGCGGCGATCGCCTGGCCGACGATGTCAGCCTCGACCTTCTGGCTCGCCTCGCGCGAAAGCCGGTAGCCGACGTTCGCGATCGTCATCGTCGTGATGCGGCCGGTGAGCTGGCCGATCGCAGTCATGTCGCGACCTTCGACGATCAGCTCGGCGCTGCCCTGCCAGCCGCTGATCGTCGCGCGCGCCGCGCTGGTCGGATTCGCATAGCGTGGATAGAGGGAGAAGTTTCCGGTCTGCACGTCGAGCTGTCCCGGTCGCAGCGCTTTCTTCGCCTCGTTGACCGCCGCATCGAGCGCCTGCTTGAGTTGCGCCTGCACGGCATTCGCCTCGCTGCCCTCGCGCGTCGTCGAGAACGTCACGACGAGGACGTCCTTCACCACCTCGACGCTCGCGCTGGCGTTGAGCCCGAGCACCCCGTCGGGCGCGGGCGTGTCGGCGAACGTAGGTCCGACAGCACCGATTGCGAAAAGCACCCATGCAGCCGCAGCAGCACGGTGGGATGAAAACTTCATGATGGATTGCTCGAACATCGCCCCCGCGACGTGTAACAGCTCGTCAGCACGGCCCTGAATCGTCCGCAAAGCCTTGCAGAATCTCGATTGTTACAAATGGGGAATCGATGAACACAGCTGCAAACGCCCGCCCGGATCGGATCGTCGTCGTCGACGATGATGCCCGCATTCGCGACCTGCTGCGCCGCTATCTCACGCAAGAGGGGTTCGAGGTTCTGCTCGCCGAGGACGCGAAGGCGCTCAATCGGCTGCTTACGCGCGAGACCGTCCACCTGATCGTCCTCGACCTGATGCTGCCGGGCGAGGACGGCCTGTCGATCTGCCGGCGGCTGCGCGCCGCCAACGACGTGACGCCGATCATCATGCTGACCGCGAAGGTCGAGGACGTCGACCGCATCGTCGGCCTCGAGGTCGGC
>DASXXO010000441.1:0-5518 GCA_036503045.1 Caldimonas sp.
CTCAGGTCCACGCCGAAGGCCGGGCTCGCCCGCCAGCGCATGCCGACGCGTGCGGCGCTGGCGCCGAACTGGCGAACGCGCTCGCCGATCAGCGACAGCGCGGCCGGCGCTTTCAGGCGAGACGGCCGAGCGCAGGCAACACGAACGCCGCACCGCGGCGCGCGATCGGCGCCAGATAGGCGACGAACTCGCACGCGACGCGGTCGCGGTCGAACGCCTCGGCGCGCGCTCGCGCACGCTCGCGCGGGACCTCGAGCGCGCGCAGCGCGGCGCGACGCAGGTCGACGTCGAGCACGCCCCCGTCCGAATCGCCGACGACGTCGAGCGGCCCCGCGACCGGGAACGCGGCGACCGGCGTTCCGCATGCCATCGCCTCGAGCATGACGAGGCCGAAGGTGTCGGTCCTGCTCGGGTGGACGAGCACGTCGGCGGCGGCGTAGAAGGCGACGAGCCTCTGCCGCGGCACCGGGCCCATCCAGCGCGCCTGCGGGTAGGCACGGCGGTAGCGCTCGAGCAGCGGCCCGCCGCCGCAGACGACCTTCGACCCCGGCAGGTCGAGGCGCAGGAACGCCTCGAGGTTCTTCTCCGCAGCGATGCGGCCGACGAACAGGAAGACCGGTCCGGGCACGCCGAGCGCAAGACGCGGGCTGGGCCGGAACGTCTCGAGATCGATCCCGTGCGACCAGCTTCGCAGGTTCTCGAAGCCGTGCCGCATCAGGATCTCGACTGTCCCCGCGGAGGGAACGAGCACTCCCGACGACGCGGCGTGGAAGCGACGCATGAAGGCATACCCGACGTTCGCAGGCAACCCGCAGACAGCGCGCAGGAACTCAGGAAAGCGCGAATGGAAGGCGGTCGTGAACGGCAGGTCGCGCCGCCTGCAATACGCGCGCGCCGCAAGCCCGAGCGGGCCCTCGGTCGCGACGTGGATCGCGTCCCCGGCCCACGCGTCGAGGCGGCGCGCGAGCCTGTCGCCCGCACCCCAGGCGAGGCGGATCTCGGGGTAACCGGGGCAGGCGAACGTGCGAAACGCCGACGGCTCGACGACCTCGACTTCGTGCCCCATCATGAGGAGCCGCTCGCGCAACTCGACGAGCACCGTCACCACGCCGTTGACCTGCGGCGCCCAGGCATCGGTGACGACCGCGATCCTCATGCTTCGACGGTCTCGGCAATCTCGACCGCCGGCGGTGGCGCCGGCTTCGCCGCGCTGCACGCCAGCTGCTCGGACCATTCGAGGATCTCGAGCCGCCCGTCGGCGTGCTCGGCGAGCGCGGTGAGGCTCTCGACCCAGTCGCCGTCGTTGGCGTAGAGGATGCCGTCGATCGTGCGCAGCTCGGCGTGGTGGATGTGGCCGCAGACGACGCCGTCGGCGCCGCGCTTCTTCGCTTCGCGCGCGAGAGTCTCCTCGAACGCGCTGACGTAGCTGACGGCGCGCTTGACCTTCAGCTTGAGGTAGCGCGAGAGCGACCAGTACGGCAGGCCGGCGCGCGCGCGCAGCGAGTTCAGCTTCGCGTTGAGGCGCAGCATGAACTCGTAGACATGGTCGCCGACGTGGGCAAGCCACTTCGCGCACTGGATGACGCCGTCGTAGAGGTCGCCGTGCGTCACCCACAGCCGCTTGCCGTCGGCGGTGACGTGCAGCCACTCGTCGACGACGTCGATGCCGCCGAAGTTGTGGCCGATGTAGCGGCGCGCGAACTCGTCGTGGTTACCGGGAACGAAGACGACGCGGGTTCCCTTGCGTGCCTTGCGCAGCAGCTTCTGGACGACGTCGTTGTGCGCCTGCGGCCAGAACCAGCTGCGGCGCAGCTGCCAGCCGTCGACGATGTCGCCGACCAGAAAGAGCGTCTCGCACTCGGTCCGGCGCAGGAAATCGAGCAGCGCGTTCGCCTGGCAGCCGGGCGTGCCCAGGTGCAGGTCCGAGATCCAGAGGCTGCGGAAGCGCCGTTTCGGCAGCGATTCCGCGGGCGTGCCAATGCCGTCGTCGCCGACGTCCGCGCCGGGTGCCGACGTGGCCCAGGCGCGCAGGAACGAGGCGTCTCGCTGCATGACCGGTAGGGTCGGGTCGCTCCGTGACACCCTGCAGTCGTTTGCGTGATCCCTCCGTGACGTTGCGGCGGCGCGGACGTGACAAGCTCACGCTATTCTTGACGCGCCTTGACGCGCGCTTGCCGCGTGCCGGCATCCTGTCCGCCCGATCCGAGCCTTGCCCGACTCCAACGAGCCCCCCGCCGACGCCCAGGCGATCCTGCGGGCGCGTCGCCGCGCCGAAGACGACCTGTTGCGCGCCAACGAGGCGCTCGAAACGCGCACGCGCGAGCTCGCGCAGACGCTGTCGGTGATGAAGGCGACGCTCGAGTCGACCGCCGACGGCATCCTGGTCACCGACGTCGCCGGCCGGGTCGTGACCCTCAACCAGAAGTTCCTCGAGATCTGGGGCCTCCCGCATGACCTCGTCGCGAGCGGCGAGCACGCCGACCTCGTGCGCCGCGTCGCCCACCTGTTCGACCACCCGGAAACGGTCGCCGAGCGCATCGCCGCGGTCTACGGGACGACCGAGTCGACGCTCGACACGCTGCAGCTGCGCGACGGCCGCTGGTTCGAGCGCTTCTCGCGGCCGCAGCACGTCGATGGCAGGATCGTCGGCCGCGTCTGGAGCTACCGCGACGTCACCGCGCGCAAGCACGCGGAGGAGGCGCTGCGCGATGAGGCGCGCGTCCTCGACCTGCTCAACCAGACCGGCAGCGCGGTCGCGTCGACGCTTGAACTCGAACCCCTGCTGCAGACCGTCACCGACGCCGGGACGCAACTGAGCGGCGCGGAGTTCGGCGCATTCTTCTACAACACGGTCGGCGAGGGCGCCGGGGCATTCCTCCTCTACACCCTCTCGGGCGCACCGCGCTCGACGTTCGAGCATTTTGGCCCGCCGCGCGCCACGCCGCTGTTCGGCCCGACCTTCAGGGGCGAGGCGCCGGTGCGCATCGAGGATGTCCTGCTCGACCCCAGATACGGGCTGATGGCGCCGCACCACGGGATGCCGCCGGGCCATCTCCCGGTGCGAAGCTATCTCGCGGTGCCGGTGAAGCTGCGCAGCGGCGAGACCATCGGCGCGCTCTTCTTCGGTCATTCCACCCCCGGCGTGTTCGACGCGCGCGCCGAGCGGATCATCGTCGGCATCGCCGCGCAGGCGTCGATTGCGATCGACAACGCGCGCGTCTACGAGGAGGCGCGCCGCATCGCTGCCGAGAAGGAGCGCCTGGTCGAGATCGAGCGCAGCGCGCGCGCCGAAGGCGACCGCGTGAGCCGCCTCAAGGACGAGTTCCTCGCCACGCTCTCGCACGAGCTGCGCACGCCGCTCAGCGCGATCCTCGGCTGGGCCAAGGTGCTGCTGCTCAAGCGCGAAGACCCGGTGAGCGTCGCCAAGGGGCTCGATGCGATCGCCAGGAACGCCAAGGCGCAGGCGCGCCTGATCGAGGACCTGCTCGACATGAACCGCATCGTCTCGGGCAAGGTGCGGCTCGACCTGCAGCCGACCGACGTCGCTGCGGTCGTCGAGGCCGCGGTCGAGTCGGTCCGGCCACAGGCCGATGGCAAGACGCTGGCGCTGCGGGTCGCCCACGCCCCGCTCGACGCGCCGCTCTCACTCGATCCGCACCGGATTCAGCAGGTCGTCTGGAACCTCCTTGCCAACGCGGTCAAGTTCACGCCGCGCGGCGGCGCCATCGACGTCGCGCTCGCGCGCGTCGACCGGCACGTTGAGATCACCGTGCGCGACACCGGCATCGGCATCGACGCGCAGTTCCTGCCACAGGTGTTCGACCGCTTCCGCCAGGCTGACGCCTCGACGACGCGCTCGCACGGCGGGCTCGGCCTCGGCCTCTCGATCGCCAAGCAGCTGGTCGAGCTGCACGGCGGAACGCTGCACGCGACGAGCGACGGACCGGGGCGCGGCGCGACGTTTGTCGCGCGCCTGCCGATCGGCGCCCCCGGGCGATCCATGGAGCGCTCACCGGGCGCAGCGCGCACGAAGAGCGCTTCCGCCGCCGCCGATATCGACCTCGACGGACTGCGCATCGTCGTCGTCGACGACGAAGCCGATGCGCGCCAGCTCGTCCACCAGTTGCTCGCCGACCGTGGCGCGCAAGTGCACGCCGCGGCCTCGGTCGGCGAGGGGCTCGCGCTCGTCGCGGCGCTCCGTCCGGACCTGCTCCTGAGCGACATCGGCATGCCCGAGTTCGACGGCTACGACCTCATCGAGCGTCTGCGCGAGCTCGATGCCGCACGCGGCGGTGCGACGCCGGCGATCGCGCTGACGGCATTCGCGCGCGACGAGGATCGGGAACGGGCGCTTGCCGCCGGCTACCAGCTGCATCTCGCCAAGCCGGTCGAGCCGCACGAACTGCTTACAGCCGTCGCACGCCTCGTCGGGCGCGACCCCGCCCGCTAGACGACGCGCGTGTCGCGCGTCACGCTGCCGGCAGTGCGCTCAGCCAGAAGCGCAACTGCGCGACCTTGGTGTTGCCGCTGGCGTCGAAGTAGCGGCTCCGCCACGAGTCAGGGACACCCGCTCGTCGCTCTCGTCGCGAAAATCCACCGCGGCCGATCGGCACCGACTACATTGCGTCCCACTGCGTGATGCGCCGGATCGACGGCCGTTCGTCATGGAGCACGGGACGAAGAGAAGGCAGACCTGTGTCGCGATCGTCGGCTTGGCCACGCAGCTCGCCTCCGCGACGCAGGCGTTCGCACAAACCGACAGGAAGGCGCCGCTCGTCGCCCACCTGGATGCGAGCGATCGCGCGGACTGGTGGGCCGTGCTGCAGCAGAAGCTTCGCGAGCTGGGCTACGTCGATGGTCGCAACATCGCGTTCGAGGTCCGCA
Organism: Caldimonas sp.; assembly: GCA_036503045.1. Lineage (GTDB taxonomy): Bacteria > Pseudomonadota > Gammaproteobacteria > Burkholderiales > Burkholderiaceae_C > Schlegelella_A. Next base: position 4,885 of record DASXXO010000441.1, read on the forward strand.
CCGCCAAGGGAGCGCTCGAGCAGCTTTCCGCGATGGAGAGCTCGTCCGTCTCAACGTCGCCGTGATCGTCACCAGCGGCACCGCTGCGGCGCTTGCGGCGAGGCGAGCGAGCACCCGGGTGCCCATCGTCATGGCGACCGGAACCGATCAGGTGAGCCTGGGCCTGGCCGCCAGCCTCTCGCACCCAGGCGGCAACGTCACCGGCCTGTCGACGATCACATCGGAGCTTGCCGCGAAGCGATTCGAGTTGCTGCACGAATGCATCCCGAGCCTGACCAAGGTGGCGGCGCTCTGGGATCTCGACAACGTAGCCTCGATGGCGTCGATCCGGGACATCGAGGCTGTCGCAGGAAAGTCGCAAGTGACGCTGCTGCCCGTCGGCGTCGGCGCAGGCTCCGAGCTGCCCGAGGCGTTCTCGACCATGACGCGAGAACGGGTGCAGGGGGTGATCGTCATCCAGACACCGCTGATGTTCGCGGACCGCAAGAAGATCGCCGAGCTGGCGATAACGCATCGGCTGCCGAGTATGTTCGGCGCGGCGGAATACGTCGCCGATGGCGGGCTCCTGTCGTATGCGCCGTCCTATCCCGAGCTTTATCGCCGGGCGGCCGTCTACGTGGACAAGATCCTGAAG
>DASXXO010000442.1:0-7022 GCA_036503045.1 Caldimonas sp.
CCGCTGCGCGTCATCGTCGATTCGCGCCTCGAGACGCCGCCGAACGCGCGCATGCTCGATCCGCCGGGCGCGGTGCTGGTCTACGCCGCCATCGACGACCCTCGACGGCGCGCCGCGCTCGAGCAACGCGGCGCCGAGATCGCGCTGCTGCCGTCCCCGTCGGGCAAAGTCGACCTGGCGGCGATGGTCGAAGACCTCGGCAAGCGCGGCATCAACGAGCTGCACGTCGAGGCCGGCGAAAAGCTGAATGCCTCGCTGCTCGCCGCGGGCCTCGTCGACGAGCTGCTCGTCTACGTCGCGCCGCGCCTTCTCGGCAGCGGCCGCGGGCTCGCGGCGCTCGCGCCGATCGCGCGCCTCGACGACGCGCTCGCCTTCGCGTTCGTCGAGGTCGAGCGCGTCGGCACCGACCTGCGGCTGCTGCTTCGTCCCGCACCGTCGCCGCCTGCGGCGTCGCCTTCGCCTTGACCGGCGGGGCAGGCGTTGACGCCTGCGCGACGTCGCGCGCCGCGGCCGGCGGCCACAATCGAGTCATGTTCACCGGCATCGTCAGCGGCGTCGGCACCATCGTCGGCGCGCGCGCGCTCGGCAGCGACCGGTCGTTCGGCAATGCCTTGACGATCGAGGCGCCGCCGGGCTGGCTCGGCGCGACCGCGCTCGGCGACAGCATCGCGCTCGCCGGCGCATGCATGACGGTGGTCTCGCTCGACGCCGCGCGTGATCGGTTCGAGGTCGAAGTCTCGGCGGCGAGCCTCGCCGCGACGAACGGGCTCGACCGCCCGGGCGAAGTCAACCTCGAGAAGGCGCTGCGCGCCGGCGACCGGCTCGACGGCCATCTGGTGAGCGGCCACGTCGATGGCGTCGGCACGGTGACGCGCTTCGAGCACACCGGCGAATCGTGGCGGCTCGCGGTCGCCGCGCCGCGGGCGCTGGCGCGCTTGCTCGCGCTCAAGGGTTCGGTCGCGGTCGACGGCGTGAGCCTCACGGTCAACGACGTCGCCGACCGCGAGGACGCATGCGAGTTCGCCGTCAACCTGATCCCGCACACCGTCGCGCACACGACGCTGCGCGGCCTCGCGGTCGGCCGCCGCGTCAACCTCGAGGTCGACCTGATCGCGCGCTACGTCGAGCGCATGCTCGCGGGCGCCTCGCGCGACGACCGTCCGCGTCCTGCGCGCTCGGACCCCGCCACCTAGAATGGACCACGCCATGCCGATCGCACCGATCCCCGAGCTTGTCGCCGACCTCGCCGCCGGCCGCATGGTCATCCTCGTCGACGAGGAAGACCGCGAGAACGAGGGCGACCTCGTCCTGGCGGGCGAGCACGTGACGCCGGAAGCGATCAACTTCATGGCGCGCTACGCGCGCGGCCTGATCTGCCTGACGCTGACACGCGAGCGCTGCGAGCGGCTGCACCTGCCGCCGATGACCGCCAAGAACGGCGCGCAGCATGGCACCGCGTTCACGGTGTCGATCGAAGCGGCGACGGGAGTGACCACCGGCATCTCCGCTGCCGACCGCGCACGCACGGTGCAGGCGGCCGTGCGGCGCGACGCCAAGCCGAGCGACCTCGTCCAGCCCGGCCACATCTTTCCGCTCCAGGCGCAGGACGGCGGCGTCCTCATGCGCGCCGGCCACACCGAGGCTGGCTGCGACCTCGCGGCGATGGCGGGGCTCACGCCGGCGGCGGTGATCTGCGAGGTGATGAACGACGACGGCACGATGGCGCGCCTGCCCGACCTGGTCGCCTTCGCCGAGCGGCATGGCCTGAAGATCGGGACGATCGCGAGCCTGATCGAGCACCGCAGCCGCAACGAATCGCTGGTCGAGCGCGTCGGCACGCGCAAGATGCTGACCCAGCAGGGCGAGTTCACGTGCAGCGCGTACACCGACCGCACCGGCGGCCTGCACCTCGCGCTGACGCACGGCCGCTGGTCGCCGGGCGACGAAGTGCTGGTGCGCGTGCACGAGCCGCTCTCGGTGCTCGACCTGCTCGACGCCGGCCCGAGCGAACACTCGTGGCCGCTGCCGCGCGCGCTCGCCGCGCTGAAAAAGAGCGAGCGGGGCGCGGCGATCCTCCTCAACTGCGGCGAGGACGCCGCGGCGCTGCTGCCGGGCGCGCTCGCGCGCAGCCGCGGCACGCGGGTAGCGGCGACGGCGATGGACCTGCGCACCTACGGCATCGGCGCGCAGATCCTGCGCGACCTCGGCGTCGCGCGCATGAAGCTGCTCGGCAGTCCGCGCCGGATGCCGAGCCTGCTCGGCTACGGCCTCGAGGTCACCGGCTACCTCGCCGACGAGCCGGCGCTGCCAGCGGCCGCCGTCCTCCATGCGCAACGCTGAGCGCGGCGAGCCGACCCGCCTCGACGGCCGCGAGCTGCGCATCGCGATCGTCCAGGCGCGCTTCAACGCCGAGCTCACCGATCGCATCGCCCGCGCGTGCACCGAGGAGCTGCTCGCTCTCGGCGTCGCGCCGGCCGACGTCACCCACGTCCGCGTTCCCGGCGCGCTCGAGATCGGCAGCGCGCTCAACGCCATCGCCGACGCCGACGAGCACGATGCGCTGGTCGCGATCGGCTGCGTCATCCGCGGCGAGACCTACCACTTCGAGCTGGTCGCCAACGAGAGCGGCGCCGCGGTCACGCGGGTCGCGCTCGACCACGGCATCGCGATCGCCAACGCGATCCTGACCTGCGACTCCCCCGAGCAGGCGGCAGCGCGCGCCGACGAGAAGGGCCGCGACGCGGCGCGCGTCGCCGTCGAGATGGCCAACCTGCTCGACGAGCTGTCGTGAGCGCCAAGGGGGAGAGCGCGGCGCGCGCGCCGCGCCCGCGCGTTGCTGGCAAGCGCGTCGGCCCCAAGTCGACGCGGCGGCGCGCGCGCGAGTTCGCGCTCCAGGGCGTCTACGAGTGGCTCCTCAGCGGCACCGACGCCGGCGTGATCGCCGCGCACGTGCGCGAGCAGGACGGCTTCGACAAGTGCGATGCCGCGCATTTCGATCTCCTCCTGCACGGCGTGATCCGCGACCGCGCCGAGATCGACGCCATCCTGGCGAAGCACATCGACCGCAAGGCCGAGCTGCTGTCGCCGGTCGAGCACGCGGCGCTGATGATCGGCACGTTCGAGCTGATGCGCTCGATCGAGATTCCGTACAAGGTCGCGATCAACGAGGCGGTCGAGCTGGCCAAGAGCTTCGGCGGCACCGACGGGCACAAGTACGTGAACGGCGTGCTCGACAAGGTCGCCGCCGCGCTGCGCCCGGACGAGGTCGATGCAGCGCGAACGCGCAAGGGCTGACGCGACGACGTTCGATGTGGTGCGCGCGCGGCAGGGGCGCTGCGCCTGTCCGTTCATTGGTGAACTTGTGTTACGAACGTAGACAGGCTGGCGTTTTTCACGCTCTTCGCGCGTAGGCGTCACTTAAGCTCGCTCGGGTGAGCAGTTCGATCCCGCCGCCCGGCGCTTCCGGCGACTCCGAGCCCGCACCGCCGCCGACGCTTCCCGGGGTCGCGCTCTGGAGCGACTCCGACCCGCCGCCGACCCCAGCAGGAGCGCCGGTCGCGTTCAGCGGCCTGGTCGCGAGCCCTACCGATCGCGCGATGCCGACGATCGGCCACATCGGCCGCTATGCGCTCAAGTACCAGCTCGGCGAGGGCGGCCTCGGCACCGTCTTCGCGGCGCACGATCCGCTGCTGTCGCGCCTGATCGCGGTCAAGACCCTCAACGTCAAGGTCGCCGAGGAAGAGCGCGAGTCGTTCAACACGCTGTTCCTGAACGAGGCGCGCGCGGCCGGCGGCCTCAGCCATCCGCACATCGTCACCGTGTTCGACGCCGGCGTCAGCGACGAGCGCGCCTACATCGCGATGGAGCTGCTCAAGGGCCGCGACCTCGCGCAGCTGCGCAAGGAAGGCTGGCGCGCGACGCCGGCGCAGGCGGCGCTCATCATTCGCCGCGTCGCCGATGCGCTCGCGTTCGCGCATTCGAAGGGCGTGATCCATCGCGACATCAAGCCGGCCAACATCTTCATGGTCGGCCGCACGCAGCCGCGCGTGCTCGACTTCGGCATCGCGCGCGTCACCCACCAGCAGGAAGGCGACCCGCACACCGGCGCCGGATCGCCGTACTACATGGCGCCCGAGCAGGTGCGGCGCGAGAGCACCGACCGGCGCGCCGACGTGTTCTCGCTCGGCGTCGTGCTCTACGAGCTGCTCACCGACGTCAAGCCGTTCCGCGGCGAGTCGCTCGCACAGATCCGCGACGCCGTGCTGCACCACGAGCCGCCGCTCGCGAGCAAGGTCGACCCGACGGTGCCGAAGGCGCTCGCGCAGATTGCGGGGCGCGCAATGGCCAAGGATCCGGAGCAGCGCTTCCGCTCGGCGCGCTCGTTCGCGCGGGAGCTCCGCCAGTGGCTCGACGAGAACCCGACGGGACCAGAGGGCGAGAAGACGGCCGTGCCGGCGCCGCTGCCGGCGCGTCGGCCGAACGTGCTCGCCGGTGTCGGCCTGGCCGCCGCCGCGGCGGTGATCGTCGGCGGTCTCGCGACCTGGGTCCTGCTCTCGCGGGCGACCCCAGAGGCAGTCGAGCCGGCGCCGGTCGAGGTGCGCGCGACGGCGACGCCCGAGTTTGCGCCCGCGCTGGGGACGGCCGCGCAGGCGCAGCCATCGGCCGACGGGTCGCCCGCCGCCGCCACCACCGTGCCGACCGCGCCGGCAACGCGGGTCGAGGCTTCCCCTGCTGCAGAAGACGACCGCGCAGGAAGCGCTGCCTCGCCAACCGGAGCCGCGCCGGTGACGACCCTCGGGGCGGTCGAGCACGCAACGACGAAGCCCGGCACGGAATCCGCGTCGGCGACCGCGGCTCCGGCCCGCCCCGCGGCGACGACCAAGGCGCAGAACGTCGGCGCGCCGCCGCTCACGAGCGCTACGGCACCACGCGAGAGCGGCAAGGATCGGCGTGCGCGCGAGGCACGCGAGGCACGCGAGGCGCGAGAGAGCGAGGCGCGCCTCGCCGCTGCGCGCCAACTCGCCGCGCCGCCCACCGGGACGGTGAAGATCGCGATCAGCCCCTGGGGCCTGGTCGAGGTCGACGGCACGTCGTCCGGCGCGGCGCCGCCGATCACCGAGCTGACGCTCGCCGAGGGCAACCATCAGATCGTGATCCGCAACGGCGACTTCGCGCCGTACACGGCACAGATCCGCGTGACCGCCGGCCAGACCGTGTCGCTGCGCCACAAGTTCGGCTCTTGAATCCCGGCGCTCCAGGAATGCGGCTTCGCGTCGCGCTAGCATCAACGGTTTGGCTGGTCGCCGCCTGCGTGCAGGCACCGCCGGCGCCGGTCGGCGTCGTCGATGTCATGGCGCGCCCGGCAGAACGCGCCTTGCTGGCCGGACTCAAGGCCTACGACGATGCTCAATACGAATCCGCCGACCGGCTGTTCCGCGAAGCGCTCGCCGCCGGCCTGGCTTCGCCGCGCGACCGCGCCGAGGCGCACAAGCGGCTCGCGTTCATCCATTGCGCCGCCGGGCGCCTCGCGGAGTGCGAGACCGATTTCAGGCTCGCGCGCCAGTCGGATAGCAACTTTGCGCTCGACAAGTCGGAAGCCGGACATCCGGTCTGGGGCCCGGTCTACAAGAAGCTCCAGCCCTGAGACTCTTCACGCGCGACGCGCAGGCGAGGCCGGGCGATGAGGCAGCGCGCAGCCGAGGCGTTCCGGGTGCCGATCCGCGTCTACTGGGAAGACACCGACGCGGCGGGAATCGTCTTCTACGCGAACTACCTGAAGTACTTCGAGCGTGCCCGCACCGAATGGCTGCGCGGCCTCGGCTTCGGCCAGGAGGCACTGCGCCGTGACGGCGTCGCTTTCGTCGTCAGCGAGACGTCGCTGCGGTACCTCCGCCCGGCGCGCCTCGACGACGTGATCGACGTCAGCGTCGAAGTGCTCCACCGCGGCCAGGCGAGCCTCGAGCTCGCGCAGCAGGCACGCAGGGACGACGAATTGCTGGCCGAAGGCACCATCCGCATCGGCTGCGTCGAGCTCGGAACTTTCCGGCCGTGCCGAATCCCCAACGACATCCGCGACTCCATTCGATGAACCAGGACTTCTCGATCGTCCCGCTCGTTCTGCACGCGAGCACCGTTGTGCAGCTGGTGATGGCGGGGCTCATGGTCGCGTCGCTCGCGAGCTGGACCGTCATCTTCGCCAAGCTGGTCGGCCTGCGCCGGATCAAGGGGGCCAACGACGAGTTCGAGCGCGAGTTCTGGGCCGGGCGCAACCTCAACGATCTCTACGCTGACGCGACCCGGCACGCCGGCAGCGCGCCGATGGAGCGCATCTTCGCCTCCGGGATGCGCGAGTTCTTCAAGCTGCGCGAGAAGCGCGTCATGGACACCGGCGCGCTGCTCGACGGCGCGCGCCGCGCGATGCGGGCGAGCTTCCAGCGCGAGCTCGACACGATCGAATCGAACCTCTCCTTCCTCGCCTCGGTCGGCTCGGTGTCGCCATACGTCGGCCTGTTCGGCACGGTGTGGGGAATCATGCACGCGTTCATCGGCCTCGCGAACATGACCCAGGTGACGCTCGCGACGGTTGCGCCCGGCATCGCCGAGGCGCTCGTCGCCACCGCGATCGGCCTGTTCGCGGCGATCCCTGCGGTGATCGCCTACAACCGCTTCGCGCGCGACATCGACCGCACGGCGAGCCAGCTCGAGAGCTTCATCGAGGAGTTCTCGAACATCCTGCAGCGCAATGCCGGGGCGATGCCGGCGCCGGCGCCAACAGTCGCGGCCTCGCGCTGACGCAAAAGCCCGCCATGCCTGCAGTCCTTCACCGCGGCCCGCGCCGGCGCACGATCAGCGAGATCAACATGGTCCCGTTCATCGACGTCATGCTGGTGCTGCTGATCATCTTCATGGTGACCGCGCCGCTCATCACCGCAGGCGTGGTCGACCTGCCGAGCGTGGGCAAGGCGCGCCAGCGGAGCGAGCCGCACGTGATCGAGCTCGTCGTCGGCGCCGACGAGCAGCTG
>DASXXO010000443.1:0-6702 GCA_036503045.1 Caldimonas sp.
GCACCGGGACGTTGTTGTAGATCCCGGTCGGCGCGATCATCGGCGTTCGCACCAGCGGCATGTTGATCGTCGTGAAGGTGATCCCCATGTCGGCGTACTCGCTCGACGCGCAGCGCGTCCAGGCGTCGAGCGCCGCCTTCGACGCGACGTAGGCCGAGAAGCGCGGCGCGTTGGTCAGCACGCCGATCGAGCTGATGTTGACGATGTGACCCTTCTTCTTCGCGACCATGCCCGGCAGCAGCCCCATCGTCACGCGCAGGCACCCGAAGTAGTTGAGCTGCATCGTCCGCTCGAAGTCGTGGAAGCGGTCGTAGCTCGCCTCGATCGCGCGGCGGATCGAGCGGCCGGCGTTGTTGATCAGGAAATCGACGCCGCCGTGGGTCTCGTGCAGCCAGTCGACCAGTGCCTTGCAGCTCGCCTCGTCGGCGATGTCGGCCGAGAAGGTCTCGACGACCGCGCCCTTGCCGGCCTTGGCGACGATCTCGCGCTTGGCCTCGACGAGCTTGGCCGCGTCGCGCGCGCAGATCACCGTGATCGCGCCGGCCTCGGCGAATTTGGTCGCCGCTGCCAGGCCGATCCCCGAGGAGCCGCCCGTGACGAGAACGACCTTGCCAGCGACGGTGCCGCGCAGCGAATGATCGATCTTGAGCGCCGGGTCGAGGTAGCGCTCCCAGTAGTCCCAGAGGCGCCACGCGTAGTCCGCCAGCCGCGGGCACTCGATGCCCGACCCTTTCAGCGCAGCGAGCGCCTCGCGGCAGTCGTAGCGGGTCGGGAAGTTGACGAAGGTGAGCATGTCCGCGGGCAGGCCGAGGTCCTTGAGCACCGCGGCCTTGACGCGGCGCACCGGCGCGATCGCGAGCAGCCCCTTCTTCACGCTCTTCGGGACGAAGCCGAGCAGCGCGGCATTGACGAACAGGTTCATCTTCGGGGCGTGCGCCGCCTTGCTGAAGATGTCGAGCACGTCGCCGACGCGGTAGCCGACCGGGTCGACGAGGTGGAAGCACCGGCCGTCGAGGCCGCTCTTCAGATGGCTGATGTGGTCGAGCGCGGCGACGACGAAATCGACCGGAACGATGTTGACGCGGCCGCCCTCGATGCCTACCCCCGGCATCCACGGCGGCAGCAGCTGGCGCATGCGCTGGATCAGCTTGAAAAAATAGTACGGGCCGTCGATCTTGTCCATCTCGCCGGTGCGCGAGTCGCCGACGACGAGCGCCGGCCGGTAGACCGTCCACGGCACCTTGGACTCGGTGCGAACGATCTTCTCGCTCTCGTGCTTGGTCATGAAGTACGGGTGGTCGAGCTCCTCGGCCTCGTCGAACATGTCCTCGCGGAACACGCCCTCGTACAGGCCCGCGGCGGCGATCGAGCTGACGTGGTGCAGATGGCCGGCGTCGATCGCCCTGACGAAGTCGACGACCGCGCGCGTGCCTTCGATGTTGGTCGCGATCTGCGATTCGGCGTCGGCCGAGAGGTCGTAGACCGCGGCGAGGTGGTAGACGTGGTCGATCTGCCCCTTGAGCTTCCTGATCTCCTCGGCGCCGACGCCCAGGCGCTTGGCCGTGAGGTCGCCGTAGACGGCAACGACGCGGGGCTTTCCGGCCCTGCCGTCCTCGCCCCAGTACGCGAGCAGCTCGGCGAGCTTGCCTTCGCTTTCCGGGCGCAGCAGAAAATGGACGACGCTGCCGCGTCGGGCCAAGAGAGCCTTGACCAGTCGCTTGCCGATGAAGCCGGTGGCTCCGGTGACGAAGTAGCGCATGGACTCTCCCTGTCCGGTCGCGGAGGTCGCGACTCAGGGCGATTCTTGTGCAGACGCGCGCGACTGCCGCGCGGGGCAAACCCCGACAGGCACCCTGCCGGCTAGAGCCGCCGCACTAGCGGGTTAGTGTGTCCTCTCCAATGCGTTTGACTACAGTTTCCTCAGCAGCTGCACCGTTGCAGCCGCAGTCACACGAAAAAGGAACACACCGTGGTCAAGAAACTCAAGGCGATGGCCGACAAGAAGAAGAACAGCTCTGGCGCGGGGTTGCTCGACAACGCGCTCGCCAGCTCGGTGAAGGAATCGGCGCAGCAGATCTGGCTCGCCGGCATGGGCGCGTTCGCCAAGGCGCAGGCCGAGGGCAAGCAGGTGTTCGACGCGCTCGTCAAGGAAGGCGCGAACCTGCAGAAGAAGACGCAGAGCGCCGCCGAGGAGCGCTTGGGCGAAGTCACGAACAGGATGACGAGCATGGCCGACGACGTCACGGCGAAGGCCGGCAAGCAGTGGGACAAGCTCGAGTCGATCTTCGAGGAGCGCACCGCCAGGGCGATGAAGAGGCTCGGCGTGCCGTCGGCAAAGGACGTCGAGGCGCTCAAGGAACGGATCGAGACGCTCTCGGCGCAGGTCGCCGGCGGCGTCCGCTCGACCGCGCGCAAGGCCGCGGCGAAGCGCGGCGCGAAGACCACCGCGAAAAAGGGCGTCCGGAGCGCCGCACGCAAGAGCGCTACCTGAGCTCGCTCGACGACGAGCGGAACCCGGAAGAAGAGAAGAGGACGCCGCGGCGTCCTCTTCTGCATTACGGGATCAGCGCGTGAACTGGCCGGGGAAGAACCAGAGCAGGCCTGCGGTCATCAAGAGATAGCGCGCGAACTTGCCGACCAGCATGTACGTGACGCACGGCCAGAACGGCAGCTTCAGCCATCCAGCGACCGCGCAGAGCGGATCGCCGACGACCGGCAGCCACGACAGCAGGCACGCCTTCGGGCCGAAGCGCGCGAGCCAGCGCAACGCGCGACCGCTCGGATGCTTGTGCGTCATGTGCTCGTACGCGCGCTCGGCGCCGTAGCCAATCCACCAGGTGACGGCGCCGCCGAGCGTCGCTCCCGCGGTCGCCGCACCGACCGCCGGCCAGAACATCTCCGGGTTGAGCTTGACGAGGGCAAACAATACGGGCTCGGAGCCGAGCGGAACGAGCGTCGAGGCGATGAAGGCGATCAAAAAGACCGTCGAAAGGCCCACCTGCGGCAGCGACATCGCCGTGATGAGCCAGTCGATCCAGGCATCCATCGCATCGATTATCGGAGTCCCGAAATCCGGGGCCGTGAAACGCTCGGGGACGTTTTTCGCGCCGCTATACTGCTGCCTCGTTTTTCAGCACCCCCCTGCCCGCCCCATGCGCATCGGCCACATCACGCTGGCGAACCGGCTCTTCGTGGCACCGATGGCAGGGGTCACCGACCGGCCGTTCCGCAAGCTCTGCAAGCGCCTCGGCGCGGGCTATGCCGTGAGCGAGATGGTGACTTCGCGCAAGGACCTGTGGTCGACGCTGAAGACGAGCCGCCGCGTCGACCACGACGGGGAGACGGCGCCGATCGCGGTGCAGATCGCCGGCACCGACGCGCCGATGATGGCCGAGGCGGCGGCCTACAACGTCGCGCGCGGCGCGCAGATCATCGACATCAACATGGGCTGCCCAGCCAAGAAGGTCTGCAACGCGTGGGCCGGCTCGGCGCTGATGAAGGACGAGCCGCTCGCGCTCGCGATCGTCGAAGCGGTGGTCGCCGCGTGCGCGCCGCACGGCGTCCCGGTGACGCTCAAGATGCGCACCGGCTGGTGCGAGAGCGAGAGGAACGCGGTCCGCATCGCGCGCGCTGCCGAGAGCGCCGGCGTCGCGATGGTTGCGGTGCACGGACGCACGCGCGAGCAGGGCTACAAGGGCGACGCGGAATACGAGACCGTCGCCGCCGTCAAGCGCGCGCTCTCGATCCCCGTCGTCGCCAACGGCGACATCGATTCGCCGGCGAAGGCGCGCGCGGTGCTCGAGTCGACCGGCGCCGACGCGATCATGATCGGCCGCGCCGCGCAGGGGCGTCCCTGGCTGTTCGGCGAGATCGCGCACCATCTCGCGACCGGTCAGGCAGCGCCGCCGCCGCGCGTGCGCGACGTCAAGCAATGGCTGCTCGAGCATCTCGACGACCACTACCGGCTCTACGGCGAGTTCGCGGGCGTGCGCAGCGCGAGGAAGCACATCGGCTGGACCTTGCGCGGCCTGCCCGGCGGCGAGGATTTCCGCGCGGAGATGAACGCCTTCGAGTCGTGCGAGGCGCAGGCGCGCGCGGTCGACGCCTGGTTCGACCGCCTCGCCGACGACATGCCTTTCATGCCGGCGTGCGACGCGCAGACATCGACAGCGATCCACTGAAGCGAGAGCGCATGGCCATCAGCAACAAGAAACACATCGAAGAGTGCGTGCGCGAGAGCCTGGAGAGCTACTTTCGCGACCTGCGCGGCGTCGAGCCGACGGCGATGCACGAGATGATCCTGCGCGTCGTCGAGCGGCCGCTGTTCGAGGTCGTGATGAAGGAGGCCGGAGGCAACCAGAGCCGGGCCGCAGAATGGCTCGGCATCAATCGCAACACGCTGCGCCGCAAGCTCCTCGAGCACAAGCTGATCAAGTGACGGCGCCGCGCCGCGACGACAAAAGGAGCTCGCGATGCATGCGCTGATTTCCGTCTCCGACAAGACCGGCGTCGTCGAGCTCGCGCGCGAGCTCGCCGCGCTCGGCATCCGCCTGCTCTCGACCGGCGGCACGGCGAAGCTGCTCGCCGACGCCGGCCTGGCGGTGACCGAGGTCGCCGCGCACACCGGCTTTCCGGAGATGCTCGACGGTCGCGTCAAGACGCTGCACCCGACGATCCACGGCGGCCTGCTCGCGCGGCGCGACCGCGGCGAGCACATGGCAGCGCTCGAGAGGCACGGCATCGCGCCGATCGACCTGCTCGTCGTCAATCTCTATCCCTTCGAGGCGACGGTCGCGCGCGCCGGCTGCACGCTCGCCGAGGCGATCGAGAACATCGACATCGGCGGGCCCGCGATGGTCCGCTCGGCAGCGAAGAACTGGAACGACGTCGCCGTGCTGACCGACCCGTCGCAGTACCCGGGCGCCGTCGCCGAGCTGAAGCGAGACGGTGCGGTCTCGACCAAGACGCGCTTCGCGCTCGCGGTCGCCGCGTTCGACCGCGTCGCCCAGTACGACGACGCGATCAGCGACTATCTCTCGTCGCTCGCGGGCCCGAGCGACGGCGTCCCCGAGCGCCACGAATTTCCGGCGCAGGCGAACGGCCGCTTCGTCAAGCTGCAGGACCTGCGCTACGGCGAGAACCCGCACCAGCGCGCCGCTTTCTACCGCGACCTCGCGCCCCTGCCCGGCTCGCTCGTCACCGCGCGCCAGCTGCAGGGCAAGGAGCTCTCGTACAACAACATCGCCGACGCCGATGCGGCGTGGGAATGCGTCAAGTCGTTCGACGGCCCCGCGTGCGTCATCGTCAAGCACGCCAACCCGTGCGGCGTCGCCGTCGCCGAGAGCGCGGCCGCGGCGTACGCGAAAGCGTTCAAGACCGATCCGACCTCGGCCTTCGGCGGCATCATCGCGTTCAACGGCGCCGTCGACCGCGCGTGCGCCGAGCTCGTCGCCAAGCAGTTCGTCGAGGTGCTGATCGCGCCGTCGTACAGCGCCGAGGCACTCGCCGTCTTCGCCGCCAAGGCGAACACGCGCGTGCTCGAGATCACGCTACCCGGCCCCGGTTCGGGGCGCAACACGCACGACCTGAAGCGGGTCGGCTCGGGGCTCCTGATCCAGACCGCCGACAATCTCGACATCCCGAAGCCGATCTCAAGGTCGTGACCCGCAAGGCGCCGACCGCCGAGCAGACGCGCGACCTGCTGTTCGCCTGGAAGGTCGCGCGCTACGTCAAGAGCAACGCGATCGTCTTCTGTGCCGACGGGATGACGCTCGGCGTCGGCGCCGGGCAGATGAGCCGGATCGACTCGGCCAAGATCGCCTCGATCAAGGCCGAGGCGGCGAAGCTCCCGCTCGCGGGATCGGCGGTCGCGAGCGACGCGTTCTTCCCGTTCCGCGACGGGCTCGACGTGGTCGTCGACGCCGGCGCGGCGTGCGTCATCCAGCCCGGCGGATCGATGCGCGACGCCGAGGTGATCGCCGCCGCCGACGAGCGCGGCGTCGCGATGGTGTTCACCGGCGTGCGCCATTTCCGCCACTGAGCATCCAGTCGTCGTGGCCGAGACACGGCGATGACGCTCCCCGAGGCCGCCGGACTGGGGCTCGCCTTCATCGCCCGCCTCATCACTGGCGCGCAAGGCCACTGGCACGGCTCGACGCCGAAGGCCGAACAGCGCATCTACTTCGCCAACCACCAGAGCCATTTCGACTGGGTGCTGATCTGGGCCGCGCTGCCGCGCGACCTGCGCGCGGCGACGCGTCCGATCGCGGCGCGCGACTACTGGACCGCGACGCCGCTCAGGCACTGGATCACGCGCGAGGTGTTCAACGCCGTCTACGTCAGCCGGCAGCGCGCGCAGGACGACGGCGAAGACGAGGATCCGCTCGAGCCGCTGATGGAGGCGCTCCGCCACGGCGACTCGCTGGTCATCTTCCCGGAAGGAACGCGCGGCCACGCCGCCGACCCGGCGCCGTTCAAGTCGGGCCTGTACGCGCTGGCCGAAGCGTTCCCCGACGTGCAGCTGATCCCGGCCTGGATCGACAACGTGCAGCGCGTCATGCCCAAAGGCGAGGTCGTCCCGGTGCCGATCCTGTGCACCGTCGTCTTCGGCCCGCCGATCGCCCTTGCGCCCGGCGAGGAGCGGCGCGCCTTCCTCGATCGGGCACGCGCCGCGGTGACGGCGTTGCGCGCCGTCGCATGACG
>DASXXO010000444.1:0-23367 GCA_036503045.1 Caldimonas sp.
CGGCGACGATCGACTCGGCGTCGCCGACCCACGGAAGGTGGTCCTCGCCGGCGAGCTCGACCAGACGCGCGCCGGGAATGTTCCGAGCGATGAAGCGCCCCTCCTCGATGTTGGCGTCGCGATCGCCGCGGCGATGCATGACCAGCGTCGGCGCGCGGATCGACGGCAGGACGTGCCGGATGTCGATTTGCGTGTTCATCCTGAGCAGCGCCAGCGCCGCACCGGGGCTGGCGGCGCGCCGCAGGTAGGTCGCGAGCCGTCGCATGTAATCCGCATCGCCGATCTTGCTCGGCACCAGCGTCGCGAGGTCCATCGCGCCGCCCCAGTCGCGCTCGACGATCTCGTACAGGCGCTCCCGCTCCTCGGGCTTGGGCGCCCACGGATAGTCCGGGCTCCAGACGCGCTTGGCGAACGTGCCGAACATCGCGAGCGCGGTCGTGCGCTCGGGATAGGTCGCGGCGAACAGTGCAGCCAGGTTGCCGCCCTCGGAGACGCCGAAGATCGCCGCGCGCGCGGAGCCGGCGGCATCCATCACGGCGCGCAGGTCGTCCATCCGCTCTTCGAGCGTCGGCAGCTGGTCGTCGGCGACGCGGTCGGAAAGACCGGTGCCGCGCTTGTCGAAGATGATCAGGCGGGCGAACGACGCGAGCCGGCGCAGGAAGCTGCCCTGGACCGGATCCTCGAGCGCGAGCTCGACGTGCGAGACCCAGCCGGGCGAGAAAACGAGGTCGAGCGGCGCAGCGCCGAGCACCTGGTAGGCGATGTGGATGCCGCCGCTGCGCGCGAACCGCGTGTCCGATGGCGCGATCTCCATCGCGCGATTGTGCGAGGCGCTCCGCCGGCCGTCACTGCCGCGCCTTCGGCGCGGCGAGGACGCGCAGGCGCAGGAACCGCGTCTCTCTGGCTGGCAGGCGAATCTCGCGCACGCCGAAGCCGTTCGCGCGCAGCGTCGCGATCGGGCGGAACGGGCCGATGCTGCTCGGCGCTGCCTCGACGACGTAGTTGCCGGGCGGCAGCGCGCGCGTCTGGACCAGCGTCGCGCTTGCCGTGTGGACGACCCGCGCGCCGCCGAACGGGCGCGCGAGCGGATCGCCGACGAAGACCCCCTGCCCCGGCATCAGCACGCTCTTCCAGTACGCCTCGACCAGCGTCTCGCCGCTCAGGTAGTGCGCCATGACGACACCGACCTCGGGGAACTTCTGGCGGAAGTTGCATGGCTCGGTGCTCGTGCCGTAGCTGCCGGTCGCGCCCGCGTTCAGGAATTGCAGCGCGGTCGTCTGGTCGTAGCCGACGAGCGCGCCGCCGAACGAGGTCAGGTTGTCGGCGATCGCACCGTCGCGATAGCGGTTCGTCGTCATCGCCGCGAGTTGGGCGATGCCGATGAACTCGAACATGACGTCGTCCCTGCCCTCGAGCGCGTCGGCAGAGATCTCCTCGATCGGGTACGCCGCGCCGAGCGCGGTGCGCACACGTTCGTAGGTCTCGGCCCGGACGCTCCGGCCGCGATCGGTGGTGTTCACCAGGTAGGCCTTTCCTTCGGGCCAGCTCTCGTCGGAGCGCAGCCCGCGGTCGATCAGCCGCTTCGCGCTCTCGACGCTCTCCCCCGCGAGCAGCATCGCCGGCCGGAGCTGGTAGTCGGTGAAGGGCGCGGAGCTTCGGCTGTTGAAGTAGGGCGACGGCTTGGTCGTCTGGCAGCCCTCGGCGCAATACGCGCCAGGATCGAAGCCGAGCGCGAACGCCGCCGTCACCGACATGCACTCGACCCGGTACGGCAGCGTCCAGGCGAGCGCATACGCCTGCACCTGCGGCCCGACGTTCGCGTCGAGCACGGCTCGCACCCGCTCGAAATCGCCGAAGCCCATGACTGCCTGGCCGGCGGGAAAGCGGACGTGGATCACGCGATCGGCGGGGATGCCGCGCTGGCGCGCGTAGTAGCGGCCGACCTCGACGCTCGCGGAGTCGGCGTCGTTGATCACCACCGCCATGTCGCGCGCGCGCAGGCCCACCGGCGGAAGCAGCAGCTTCGTCGGCTCGCCGTCGGGCGCGGACGCGGCGCCTTCGGCCCAGACGGGGCCGACCGCGGCGAGCACGCACGCACAGAGAACCGACAGGAGAGCGAGCGCGCGCTGGCGCAGGGACAGGATCACGAGGAATCGACGGCTTCGACACGCCGGCACCGGGCCGACTTCCGCAGCGAAGGCTACCAGCAGCACGCGACGCGTTCTCGGGCCTCGTCGGGGCCGCCGCAGGACGGCTCACCGCTCTTCTGGTTTACCCGGAAGTGACCTCCCAGCGCGAGGCTTAGGATGCCTCGGCGCCCCGCGCGAGCCCCTTCTTGCACAGCGCGCAGGTACCCAAACGGAGGAGACGAGTGATGGGAACAAGATTCAGCGTGAACGGCCGCACTGTGGACGTCAGGGCCGAGCCGGACACGCCTTTGCTGTGGGTCATCCGTGACGAGATCGGGCTGACCGGGACGAAGTTCGGCTGCGGTGCCGCTCTTTGCGGCGCGTGCACGGTCCACCTCGACGGCCAGCCGGTCCGCTCGTGCCAGACGCCGGTCTCGGCAGTCGCCGGTCGCAAGGTGACGACGATCGAGAGCCTTCCGCGCAACAACTCGCATCCGCTGCAGAAGGCCTGGATCGCGCACGACGTTCCGCAATGCGGCTACTGCCAGTCGGGCCAGCTGATGAGCGCTGCTGCGCTGCTCGCCCACAACACGAATCCGAGCGACGCCGACATCGACGCGGCGATGAGCGGGAACATCTGCCGATGTGGGACCTACGGGCGCATCAAGGCGGCGATCAAGACCGCCGCAGCCGACATGCGCGGCGCCAGGGGGCAAGCATGAGCGCCCGGCCGCAAGGCAGAGGGATCGGCCTTTCGCGCCGCGGGTTCCTGCAGACTTCGGCGGTCGCCGGCGGCGGCCTCGCGGTCGGCGCCAACCTCGCGGGCCTGAGCGTCGAGGCGTTTGCCGCGGGAACGATTCACACGCCCAACGCTTGGGTGCACATCGCCGACGACAACACGATCACGCTGATCTCGGCGCGCTCCGAGATGGGCCAGGGCGTCTACACGTCGATGCCGATGCTGATCGCCGAGGAGCTCAACGTCGATGTCAGGACCGTCAAGGTGGTGATCGCGCCGCCGAACACGAAGCTGTACGGCAACGCGCTGCTCGGCGGGCCGCAGCTGACCGGCGGCTCGACTTCGGTGCGCGACGGCTGGGAGAAGCTTCGCAGCGCCGGCGCGCAAGTCCGCGAGATGCTCCTCAGCGCCGCGGCGAGCCGCTGGAACGTCGATCGTGCGAGCCTCAAGGCCGACAACGGCGTCGTCACCGGGCCGGGCGGCAAGAAAGCGACCTACGGCCAGCTCGCCGCCGACGCTTCGAAGCTGCCGGTGCCCGAGAAGGTCGCGCTGCGCGACCCGGGCGAGTTCCGAATCGTCGGCAAGCGGACGAAGCGCCTCGACACGCCGGCCAAGGTCAACGGCACGGCCGAGTTCGGCATCGACGTGAAGCTGCCCGGCATGGTCTACGCGTCGCTCGAGCAGTGCCCGGTGATCGGCGGCACGGTGAAGAGCTTCGACGCGGCGAAGGCGAAATCGATGCCCGGCGTGATCGACGTCGTGCAGATCCCCGACGGCGTCGCCGTTGTCGCCGACACCTACTGGCACGCGAAGAAGGCGCGCGAGGCGCTCGTGGTGCAATGGGACGAAGGCGCCGGCGCCGCGCTCACCGAAAAGTCGATGCTCGACGGGATCCGCGCCGGCGCGCCGGCGGACAAGGTTCTGCCGATCAAGACCAAGACGACCGGCGACCCCGACGCCGTGATCAAGAGCGCGCCGAAGGTCGTGCGCGCCGAGTACGTCATGCCGCTGCTGTCGCACTCGCCGATGGAGCCGATGAACTTCACGGCTTCGTACCACGACGGCAAGATCGACCTCATCGGCCCGACCCAGTGGCAGGACGGCGCGCAGGGCACGGTCGCCAAGGCGCTCGACGTCAAGCCGGAGGACGTCTCGGTCAAGACGACCTTCCTCGGCGGGGGCTTCGGCCGGCGGATCGACGTCGACTTCATCGTCCAGGCGGCGCAGATCTCGAAGGCGGTCGGCAAGCCCGTCAAGCTGCTATGGACGCGCGAAGACGACATGACGCACGACTTCTACCGGCCGCAGTCGTGGCATCAGCTCGCCGCCGCGCTCGGGCCGGACGGCAAACCGACGGCGATGACCTTCCGCATGGTCTCGCAGTCGGTCACGGGTCGCGTCTTCGGGCTACCGCTCGAGGTGCAGGATCCGCTGATGACGGAGGCCGCGGTCGCCGCGTACGAGATCCCGGTGACACGCCACGAGACGGTCAAGCACGACGCGGGGCTGCGCGTCGGCTACTGGCGATCCGTCAGCCACGCGCTCAACGCCTTCGCCAACGAGTCGTTCATCGACGAGTGCGCTGCCGCGGCCGGGCAAGATCCGGTCCAGTACCGGCTCTCGCTGCTCGCGAACCAGCCGCGCTTCGCCAACGTTTTGAAGATGGCGGCCGAGAAGTCTGGCTGGGGGACACCGGTCGCCGGGCGTTCGCGCGGCGTCGCCCTGATGGAGGGCTACGACACCTACATGGCGCAGGTGGCCGAGATCTCGATGAGCGGCGGCGTCCCGGTCGTGCACAAGGTGACGGTGGTCGCCGACCTCGGGCGAATGGTGAACCCGGACACGGTCGAGGCGCAGATCCAGTCGAGCATCGTCTTCGGCCTGACGGCGGCGCTGTACGGCGAGATCACGCTCGACAAGGGCCGCGTCCAGCAGACGAACTTCGATCGCTACCGTATCCTGCGCATGAACGAAGCGCCGACGATCGACATCACGCTCATCCAGAGCACGGAAAAGCCCGGCGGCATCGGCGAGCCGGCGACGGCGCTGATCGGCCCGGCGGTGGCAAACGCCATCTTCGCGGCGAACGGCAAGCGCGTTCGGCAGATGCCGTTCTCGGCCGAGAACATCGCGCGCGCGTGACGGCAGCGGCCGACCGCCTCGCGCGGTCGGCTGCTCGCTTCGAAAGTCGACGGGCCGCGGCCAGTGCCGTGGCCCGTTTCACGTCCACGGCACGCCCGCGCCGGTGCGCTTTCTCAGTGAGCGCCCGATCCGGACGGCACTGCGCAGATTGCCGTCAGGACGCTGCCGATCGGCGCCCGGACGACGACGGCGGCGAGCGCGTCCATCGCCGTCGGCTGGTCGTTGACGATCACGATCTGCGCGCCGGCGCGCGCGGCGATCGGCACCATGCCGGCGACCGGCTGCACCTGCAAGGTCGTGCCGACCGCGAGCAGCAAGTCGGCCTCGCCCGCGGCGAGGAGCGCGCGCTCGATCACCGCCGGAACGAGCGCCTGGCCGAACGAGATCGTGTCGCTCTTCTGGATTCCGCCACAGACCGGGCAATGCGGGTCTTCCTCGCCGGCGCGCACGCGCGCGAGCGCTTCTTCCATCGGCGCGCGGCGGCCGCACTCCCAGCACATCACGCGCCGCATGCTGCCGTGCACCTCGACGACGAGCGCGGGCGACTGGCCGGCGCGCTGGTGCAGCTCGTCGATGTTCTGCGTCACGAGCGTGTGCAGCTTGCCGCGTCGCTCGAGCGCGACGAGCGCACGGTGGCCGGCGTTCGGCGCGGCGCTCCACGCCGGCGAATCGACGCGCGCTCGCCACGCGGCCTTCCTCACGTCGGGTTCGGCGAGGTAGTTCTGGATCGTCGACTGCTTCTCGGCCGCGGGGTTCTTGGTCCAGACGCCGCGCGGCCCGCGGAAGTCAGGGATCCCCGACTCGGTCGAGATGCCCGCACCGGTGAGCACGACGATGCGCGACGCGTCGCCGACGCGCCGCCGCGCATCCTCGATCGCCTCGTGCCGTGCCTCGGTAACCGCCGTCGCTTCAACCGCGTCGCCGCACTTCAGTTCTTCTCGGCCAGCTGCTCGAGGATCGCCGGGTTCTCGAGCGTCGACGTGTCCTGCGTGATCGGCTGGTCGCTGGCGATCGAGCGCAGCAGGCGACGCATGATCTTGCCGCTGCGCGTCTTCGGCAGGTTCTCGCCGAAGCGGATGTCCTTCGGCTTGGCGATCGGCCCGATCTCCTTGGCGACCCAGTTGCGCAGCTCGTTTGCGATTCGCTTGGCCTCCTCGCCGGTCGGCCGCGGCCGCTTCAGGACGACGAACGCGCAGATCGCCTCGCCGGTCGTCTCGTCGGGCCGTCCGACCACCGCCGCCTCGGCGACGAGCGCGGTGTTGGCGACCAGCGCCGACTCGATCTCCATCGTGCCCATGCGGTGGCCGCTGACGTTGAGAACGTCGTCGATGCGGCCGGTGATCGTGAAGTAGCCCGTCTTCGCGTCGCGGCTCGCGCCGTCGCCGGCGAGGTAGTACTTGCCCTGGAACTCCTCGGGGTAGTAGCTCTTTTCGTAGCGATCCGGGTCGCCCCAGATCGTGCGGATCATCGCCGGCCAGGGCTTTCTGATGACGAGGATCCCGCCCGTGCCGTTCGGCACGTCGTGGCCCTGCTCGTCGACGATCGCCGCGTCGATGCCGGGAAACGGCAGCGTGCACGAGCCGGGGACGAGCGGTGTTGCGCCCGGCAACGGCGTGATCATGTGGCCGCCGGTCTCGGTCTGCCACCAGGTGTCGACGACCGGGCAGCGGCCGCCGCCGACGTTCTTGTGGTACCACTCCCACGCCGCCGGATTGATCGGCTCGCCGACCGTGCCGAGGATGCGCAGGCTCGACAGGTCGGAGCTCTTCGGGTGCACCTTCTCGTTGCTTTCCGCGGTCTTGATCAGCGCGCGGATCGCCGTCGGGGCGGTGTAGAAGATCGACACCTTGTGCTTGGCGATCGTCTGCCAGAAGCGGCCGGCGTCGGGGTACGTCGGGATGCCTTCGAAGACGACCTCGGTGCCGCCGAGCGCGAGCGGCCCGTAGGTGATGTAGGTGTGGCCGGTGACCCAGCCGATGTCGGCGGTGCACCAGAAGACGTCGTTCGGCTTCAGGTCGAAGGTCCACTTCGTCGTCAGCGCCGCGAACATCAGGTAGCCGCCGGTCGAGTGCTGCACGCCCTTGGGCTTGCCGGTCGAGCCTGACGTGTAGAGGAGGAAGAGCGGATGCTCGGCGAGCACCCATTCCGGCTCGCAGGTCGCCGGCGCCTTCTCCGTGACCTCGTGCAGCCACTTGTCGCGCGGCGCGGTGAAGGCGACCTTGCCTCCCGTGCGCCGGTAGACGATGACGTCGCGCACCGCGAGGTCCGGGCCGCTCAGCGCCTCGTCGACGATCGCCTTCAGCGGCAGCGCCTTGCCGCCGCGCATCTGCTCGTCGGCGGTGATCACCATCACCGCGCCGGTGTCGGCGATCCGGTCGCGCAGGCTGTGCGCCGAAAAGCCGCCGAAGACCACCGAGTGCGTCGCGCCGAGGCGCGCGCACGCGAGCATCGCGACGACACCCTCGATCGACATCGGCATGTAGATGACGATCCGGTCGCCCTTGACGACGCCGCGCGCCTTGATCGCGTTGGCGAGGCGGCAGGTGTGCTCGAGCAGCTCGCGATAGCTGACCTTGGTGACCGCGCCGTCGTCGGCCTCGAAGATGATCGCGGTCTTGTCGCCGAGCCCGTTCTCGACGTTGCGGTCGAGGCAGTTGTACGAGGCATTCAGCGTGCCGTCCTCGAACCACTTGAAGAACGGCGGCTTGTCGTCGTTGAGGACGCGCTTGAACGGCGTTCGCCACGTGACCAGCTCGCGCGCGAGGCGCGCCCAGTAGCCCTGGTAGTCGCGCGCGGCCTCGTCGCAGAGGACCTGATACGCGGGCATCCCCGAGACCCAGGCGTTCTGCACGGCCTCGGCGGGCGGCGGATAGACGTGTTGCTCTGCGCTCATGGTTTCGCTCCGGGCGGTGTGATCCGCGCCCTTTTTACCTCATGTGCGAACCTCGAGAGTGCGCCGCCAGAAGCACGGCGGTCCCGAGCAGTGCCGAGACGACCGAACCGCCGAGCACGCCGAGCCGCACCAGGGCGTGACGGCCCGAGCCATCGCCGAACGCGAGTCCGCCGATGAACAGGCCATCGTGAAGCCGATGCCGCACAGCAAGGCGACTCCGCCAGTTCGCGCCATCCGGCGTCCGTGGGCAGCCGGGTGCCCGAGCAGCGGATGAGGAGCCACGAGGCGGCGAACACACCGATGACCTTGCCGGCGACGAGTCCCGCGGCAATCCCGAACGGGATGCCCTGCAGCATCGTCGCGGCGTTGACGCCCTTGAGTGCTCACGCCGGCATTCACGAACGCGAAGGCGGGCAGGACGAGGACCGCGACCCAGGGCTGCAGGGCGTGCTCGGCCCGCGCGAGCGGCGATCCGCCGGCACGATCGCGAAGCGGAATCGCCAGCGCGGTGACGACACCGGCCAGGGTCGCATGCACGCCGAACTTGAGGACGCAGGTCCACACGACGAGGCCGACGATCACGTAAGGCCCGATCGAAGTGACCCGTGCCCGATTGAGCGCGAGCAGCAGCGCCGCACCGGCGCCCGCCGCAGCGAGCATCGGCAGCGAGAGGTCTTCGGTATAGAAGAGGCCGATGACGACGATCGCGCCGAGGTCGTCGAAGATCGCGACTGCGGCGAGGAAGACCTTGAGCGACGGCGCCACGCGTGCGCCGAGCAGCGCGGCGACGCCGAGCGCGAACGCGATGTCGGTTGCCATCGGAATCCCCCAGCCGCGCAGCGCGACCGGATCATCCCGGTTAATCGTGGCGTAGATCAGCGCCGGGACGACCATCCCGCCGAGCGCGGCGACCAGCGGCAGCGCCGCCTGGCGCACGGAGGCGAGCTCGCCGACGAGGAGCTCGCGCTTGATCTCGAGGCCGACGAGGAGAAAGAAGACCGCCATCCAGAGGTCGTTGATCCAGATCGCGAGCGGCTTCGAGAGCACCAGCCAGGAATCGCCGAAGCGCAGCTCGCCACGCAACGCGAGCACCTCGGCGTACCAGCCGCCGAGCGGCGAGTTGGCGATGACGATGGCGACGAGCGCGGCCAGCGCCAGGCCACGCCGCCCGCCGCCTCGGATCCGACGAACGTCTTCAGCTTCCAGAGCACGCGGATCCTCGTCCGGTTTCGTAAACTCGATCGTCGCATCGATTCGAGGCCGCCATGAGCACCGTCCGCCACGCCGACTTCACCGAGAGCATCGCCGCGGCGCTGCAGTACATCAGCTACTACCACCCCGCCGACTACATCGCGCATCTGGCGCGCGCGTACGAGATCGAGCAGAGCCCGGCGGCGAAGGACGCGATCGCGCAGATCCTCACCAACTCGCGGATGTGCGCCGAAGGGCGGCGCCCGCTTTGCCAGGACACGGGAATCGTCAACGTGTTCCTGGAGATCGGCATGGACGTGCGCTTCGAAGGGTTCCCCGGCAGCGTCGAGGATGCTGTCAATGAAGGCGTGCGCCGCGCCTACCTCGACCCCGACAACCCGTTGCGCGCATCGATCGTTGCCGACCCCCACTTCGAGCGCAGGAACACCAAGGACAACACGCCGGCGGTCGTCGAGATGACGCTCGTTCCGGGCAGCGCGGTCGACGTGATCGTCGCCGCCAAGGGCGGCGGCAGCGAGAACAAGTCGAAGTTCACGATGATGAATCCGAGCGACGACCTCGTCGAATGGGTGCTGAAGACGGTGCCGACGATGGGCGCCGGCTGGTGCCCGCCGGGGATGCTCGGGATCGGCATCGGCGGCAGCGACGAGCGCGCGATGCTGCTGGCCAAGAAGAGCCTGATGGAAGACATCGACATGGCCGAGCTCAAGCGGCGCGGCCCGAAGGACAAGACCGAGGCGTTGCGCATCGAGCTGTGCGACAGGATCAACGCCCTCGGCATCGGCGCGCAAGGGCTGGGTGGCCTCACGACCGTGCTTGACGTGAAGATCGCGATGGCGCCGACGCACGCAGCGTCCAAGCCGGTCGCGATGATCCCGAACTGCGCGGCGACGCGCCACGCCCACTTCGTCCTCGACGGCTCCGGGCCTGCCTACCTCGAGCCGCCGAGCCTCGACCTCTGGCCCGACGTCGAGTGGGCGCCCGACGCGCTGGCACGCAAGGTCGACCTCGACACGCTGACGCGTGCAGAGGTCGCGTCCTGGAAACCCGGCGAGCGCTTGCTGCTGAACGGCAGGATGCTCACCGGCCGCGACGCCGCGCACAAGCGGATCCAGGAGATGCTGAACAAGGGCGAGCCGCTGCCCGTCGATTTCACGGACCGCGTCATCTACTACGTCGGCCCGGTCGATCCGGTGCGCGAAGAAGTCGTCGGCCCCG
Source organism: Caldimonas sp. (assembly GCA_036503045.1). Taxonomy (GTDB): domain Bacteria; phylum Pseudomonadota; class Gammaproteobacteria; order Burkholderiales; family Burkholderiaceae_C; genus Schlegelella_A. The sequence goes on from DASXXO010000444.1 coordinate 10,334, forward strand.
CGGGCCCGACGACGTCGACGCGGATGGACAAGTTCACCGAGACGATGCTCGCCAGGACGGGCCTCCTGGCGATGATCGGCAAGGCCGAGCGGGGGCCGCTGGCGATCGAGTCGATCCGCAAGCACAGGAGCGCCTACCTGATGGCAGTCGGCGGCGCCGCGTACCTCGTCTCGAAGGCGATCAAGGAAGCGAAGGTGCTCGGCTTCGCCGACCTCGGCATGGAGGCGATCTACGAGTTCACGGTGCGCGACATGCCGGTCACCGTTGCGGTCGACGCGAACGGAACATCGGTGCACGAGACCGGCCCGGCCGAGTGGAAGGCGCGCATCGGCAAGATCCCGGTCGCGCTGGCCTGAGGTTACCGCTGAGTGCACCGCGCACGCGCGGTGTCGAGCGCGCCGGGCGGTCCGGGCATGCGTTCTGCGAACGGATGGCGCTGCCGCCCTGTCGCTCGAGCCGTCGAGCGAACGGCGCGCCTCAATCGACCGGCGTCAGCTTGGCCACGCTGAGCGCGAGCCACTTCATCCCGTGGCGACCGAAGTTGACCTGCGCGCGCGCGTCGTCGCCGCTACCTTCGATGGTCAGGACGACGCCTTCGCCGAACTTGGTGTGGAAGACGCCCTGCCCGGGCCGAAGGCCGTGCGACGGGGCCTTCGGCACGAGCGGCGTGCTCGCTGTGCGCGGCTCGACGCGACCGGTGCCGACGATCGAGTGCAGCCCCGACCCGCGCGCCCAGGCCTGGCTGTAGTCGCGCGCAAAGCCGGATCCGAACGCCTGGTTGCGCGGCGTGATCCAGCGCAGCGCGGACTCGGGGAGCTCGTCGAAGAAGCGGCTCTTGACGTTGTAGCGCGTCTGCCCGTGCAGCATGCGTGTCTGCGAGAAGCTCAGGTAGAGACGCTTCCGCGCGCGCGTGATCGCGACGTACATCAGGCGCCGTTCCTCCTCGAGGCCGTCGAGGTCGCTCGAAGAGTTCTCGTGCGGGAACAGGCCCTCCTCGAGGCCGCTGATGAAGACGCAGTCGAACTCGAGGCCCTTGGCCGAGTGGATCGTCATCAGCTGGATCGCGTCCTGCCCGGCCTGGGCCTGGTTGTCGCCTGCTTCGAGCGACGCGTGGGTGAGGAACGCGCCGAGCGGCGACATGATCTCGCCGGTCTCGGCGTTGGGGGCGATTCGCGGCGGCGCGACGATTGCGCCGCTGTCGACGGTCTCGGCGCCCGGCGTCGTGAACTCGGCGCGGCCCGCGGCGGAGCCGCCCGATGGCGTGCCGCCGAACGACGCGATGCCGCTCCGCTCGGCGACCTCGTCGACCGGCAGCGCGACTGCGTCCTTGCCGAAACCCTCCTGGGTCACGAACGCCTCGGCGGCGTTGATCAGCTCCTCGAGGTTCTCGAGCCGCTCGGCGCCTTCGCGGTCGGTCTTGTAGAAGTCGACCAGCCCCGACGCCTCGAGCATGTGGACGATGATCTCGCGCAGCGTCAGGCCGCGCGTCGCCTCGCGCATCGCGTCGATGCGCGCCGTGAACGCGGCCAGGTTCGAGCCGCCCTTGCCCGGCACCGAGCCGACGCTCTGCCAGAGGCTGCGCCCGCTCGCGCGCGCCGCGTCCTGGAGCTGCTCGATCGTGCGCGCGCCGATGCCGCGCGCCGGGAAGTTGACGACGCGCAGGAAGCTCGTGTCGTCGTTGGGGTTCTCGATCAGGCGCAGGTACGAGAGTGCGTGCTTGACCTCGGCGCGCTCGAAGAACCGCAATCCCCCGTAGACCTTGTACGGGATGCGCGCGTTGAAGAGCGCGCTCTCCATCACCCGGCTCTGCGCGTTGCTGCGGTAGAGCAGCGCGATCTCGTGGCGCGCCGTCCCCTCGCGGTGCAGCGCCTGCGCTTCCTCGATGAACCACTGCGCCTCGGCAAAATCGCTCGGTGCCTCGTGGACGCGCACCGGCTCGCCCGGGCCGGCCTCGGTGCGCAGGTTCTTGCCGAGGCGGCGCGAGTTGCGCGAGATCAGCTCGTTGGCGGCGTCGAGGATGTTGCCGTACGAGCGGTAGTTGCGCTCGAGCTTGACGACCGTGCGGACGTGGTACTCGCGCTCCATCGCCGCCATGTTGCCGACCTGCGCGCCGCGGAACGCATAGATGCTCTGGTCGTCGTCGCCGACGCAGAAGAGCGCCGAGCCGTGCTCGGGCGGCCCGGCGAACATCTTCAGCCACGCGTACTGGAGCCGGTTGGTGTCCTGGAACTCGTCGACCAGGATGTGGCGGAAGCGCCGCTGGTAGTGCTCGCGCAGCGCCTGGTGGTCGCGCATCAGCTCGTAGGTGCGCAGCATCAGCTCGGCGAAGTCGACCACGCCCTCGCGCTGGCACTGCGCGTCGTACGCCTCGTAGACGCGCACCAGGACGCGGCTCTGCTCGTCCTTGACCTCGACGTCCTTGGGGCGCAGGCCGTCGTCCTTGGCGCCGGCGATCGCCCACGTCAGCTGCTTCGGCGGATGGCGCTCCTCGTCGAGGTTCATTGCCTTGACGACGCGCTTGACCGCCGAGAGCTGGTCGCTCGTGTCGAGGATCTGGAATCCCTGCGGCAGGGCGGCGAGCTTCCAGTGCGCACGCAGGAACCGGTTGCACAGGCCGTGGAACGTGCCGACCCACATCCCGCGCACGGGGATCGCCAGCATCGCGTCGAGCCGCGTCAGCATCTCCTTGGCGGCCTTGTTGGTGAAGGTCACCGCCATCACTGCGCCGGGCGAGAGCTGCCCGGTCTGGATCAGCCAGGCAATCCGCGTCGTCAGGACGCGCGTCTTGCCCGACCCCGCGCCGGCCAGGATCAGTGCCGGCTCGGCGGGAAGCGTGACGGCGGCGAGTTGCTCGGGATTGAGTCCCTCGAGGAGGCGCGAGGGGCGTTCGACGACCGGGGAATGATTCACTTGCCCATTCTAGGAAAGCGTGCGCTCGGCACTCGCGGCGCTGCCCTCCCGTAGAATGCTGCAACGGGCGCTTCGAGCGCCCGTTTTCGCGCGCTGCCATGGAAATCTTCGACTACGACAACATCTTGCTGCTGCCGCGCAAGTGCCGCGTGGAGAGCAGGTCCGAGTGCGATCCGTCGGTCGAGTTCGGGCCGCGCCGCTTCGCGCTGCCGGTCGTGCCGGCGAACATGAGGACGGTGGTCGACGAGCCGATCGTCGAATCGCTGGCGGCGAACGGCTTCTTCTACGTCATGCACCGCTTCGACGTCGACAACGTCGCGTTCGCACGCCGGATGCGCGAAAAGAACCTCTTCGTCTCGATCAGCTCGGGCGTCAAGCCGCCCGACTACAAGGTGATCGACCGGCTCGCGAGCGAGGGTCTGGGCGCCGACTACGTGACCATCGACATCGCGCACGGCCACGCCGACCCCGTGCACCGGATGATCGAGCACATCAAGGCGAAGCTGCCGCAGGCGTTCGTGATCGCCGGCAACGTCGCGACGCCGGAAGCCGTGATCGACCTCGAGAACTGGGGCGCCGACGCGACCAAGGTCGGCGTCGGGCCTGGCAAGGTCTGCATCACCAAGCTGAAGACGGGCTTCGGCACCGGCGGCTGGCAGCTCTCGGCGCTCAAGTGGTGCGCGCGCGTCGCGACCAAGCCGATCATCGCCGACGGCGGCATCCGCGACCACGGCGACATCGCCAAGAGCGTGCGCTTCGGCGCCTGCATGGTGATGATCGGCTCGCTCTTCGCCGGCCACGAGGAGTCGCCGGGCAAGACGGTCGAGGTCGACGGCAAGCTTTACAAGGAGTACTACGGGTCGGCCTCGGACTTCAACAAGGGCGAGTACAAGCACGTCGAGGGCAAGCGCATCCTCGAGCCGATCAAGGGCAAGCTCGCCGACACCTTGCGCGAGATGCGTGAGGATGTGCAAAGCTCGATCTCGTACGCCGGCGGAACGAAACTCGCCGACATCCGCAAGGTCAATTACGTGATCCTCGGCGGCGACAACGCCGGCGAGCATCTGCTGATGTAGGGGGTTGGCGCATTGAAGACGACGGCTCGAAAGTTCATCGCGGGTTGCCTCCTCGCGGGCCTGGCTGCGGCGCTCGCCGCCTGCGGCGCCGGCTTGCTCGGCAACCAGGGCCGGCTTCGCCTCCTCAACGCGACCGCCGCGTTCGGCGCGCTCGACCTGTTCGCGAACAACGACCCGGTCGCCGGCGGCATCGCGCCGTACACGGCGAGCGACTATCAGTTCCGCAAGGACGACACGTACACGCTCGACATCCGCCAGACCGGCAACGCCGCCACGCTGGCCACGACGACGGCGACGCTGACGGCCGACAATTTCCAGACGGCTGTCGCCTACACCAACGGCGGCGCGATGGCCGTGACCGTCCTCGACGACAACGAAGGCAGCCCCGGCAAGGGCCAGGCGAAGTTCCGCGTCTTCAACACGTCCACGGCCGCTCCCGACCAGGTCGACGTCTATCTGGTCACCGCCGCGTGCAACACGCTCACCTCCTCGCCGGCGGCGCCGACGGCGGCGGGCGTCTCCGGCCTCCAGGCCGCGTACGCCCAGCTCGCCTCCTCGGGGACACCGTATTTCCTGTGCGTCACCGGTGCCGGGGACAAGAGCGACCTGCGCCTCGAGATCCCGTCGTTCGTGCTGAGCGAAAAGAGGATCGTGACCGTCATCCTGGCGCGCGGCGCGGGCGGCTACCTCCTGAACGCGATCATCCTCGACCAGCAGGGCGCCGCGACGCTGGCGCTGAATGAGTCGGCGCGCGTGCGCGCGGCGACGAGCGTCCCGACGCCGGTCGATGTCGCGGTGAACGGCACCCCGATCGCGGCCGGCCTTGGGTCGCCGAACGTCGGCCCGTACACGCTGGTCCCGGCCGGACCGATTGCGGTCAACGTGAACGGCGCCGCCGTCGCACCGGTCGCGCCGCTCACCGCCGCGCCGGGCGCCGACGTCACGATCCTGCTCACCGGGTCGACGCCTACGGTGACGCTGCTGCCTGACGACAACACCCCCTCGGCGAGCACCGCGCGACCGGTGAAGCTGCGCCTCGTCAACGGGCTCAACGGCACGACGGCCTCGGCGACGCTGACGCTCAACAACGTGCTGGTCGGCACCTCAACCCCTCCGGCAACGGCGTCGGACTACACGCTGGTGGCCTCGAGCGCGGGGCTGGCTCGCCTCGAGGCCAGGGTCGGCGCGTTGCAGTTCTACTTCGACCCCGCCGGCACGCTCGAAACGGGCCGCGTCTATTCGCTCTTCCTGCTCGGCGACGGCACGGTGTCGGCGAACCTCGGCATCCTCGTTCCGGACCGATGAGCGAAGGCGAACTGGCCAAGTCGTTCGATCCGGCAGCGATCGAGGAGCACTGGGGCCCGCTCTGGGAAGAGAGCGGCGTCTACGAGCCGACGCTCGACCCCGCGCGGCCCTCTTTCTGCATCCAGCTGCCGCCGCCCAATGTCACCGGCACGCTGCACATGGGGCACGCGTTCCAGCACACGATCATGGACGCGCTGGTCCGCTACCGCCGCATGCTCGGCGACAACACGCTCTGGGTGCCGGGAACCGACCACGCCGGCATCGCGACGCAGATCGTGGTCGAGCGCCAGCTCCAGGAAGCCGGGCTCAGTCGCCACGACCTCGGCCGGAAGAACTTCATCGACCAGGTCTGGGACTGGAAGCAGACGAGCGGCTCGACGATCACGCGCCAGATGCGCCGGATGGGCGACTCGGTGGCGTGGAAGTACGAGTACTTCACGATGGACGAGCGGCTCTCGGCCGTCGTCACCGACACCTTCGTCTCGCTCTACGAAGAAGGCCTCATCTACCGCGGCAAGCGGCTCGTCAACTGGGACCCGGTGCTGCTTTCGGCCGTCTCCGACCTCGAGGTCGAGAACGAGGAGCGCGACGGGACGATGTGGCACATCCTCTACCCGTTCAGCGACGGCCCGCAGCCCGATGCGAACGGGCAGCCGATGCGCGGCATGCACATCGCGACGACGCGGCCGGAGACGATGCTCGCCGACGGCGCGCTCGCCGTGCACCCGGAAGACGACCGCTACAGGCACCTGATCGGCAAGCTCGTCGACCTGCCGCTCTGCGACCGGCGCATCCCGATCATCGCCGACGACTTCGTCGACCGCGAGTTCGGCTCGGGCGCGGTCAAGATCACCGGCGCGCACGACTTCAACGACTACGCCTGCGCGCTGCGCCATGGCATCCCGCTGATCACGATCTTCACGCTCGACGCGAAGATCAACGACAACGGCCCGCGCGCGTACCAGGGGCTTGACCGCTACGACGCGAGAAAGGCCGTGCTGCGCGACCTCGAGGACCAGCATTTCCTCGAGAAAGCGGTGCCGCACAAGCACGCGGTCCCGATCTGCGTGCGCACCGGCGAGGTGGTCGAGCCGATGCTCACGGATCAGTGGTTCGTCGCGACGACCAAGCCCGGCCGTGACGGCACGAGCATGGCCGCCAAGGCGATCGCGGCGGTCGAGACGGGTGCCGTCAAGTTCTATCCCGAGCAGTGGGTCAACACCTACAACCAGTGGATGAAGAACATCCAGGACTGGACGATCTCGCGCCAGCTCTGGTGGGGCCACCAGATCCCGGCGTGGTACGGCAACGGCGGCGAGATCTTCGTCGCGCGGAGTGAAGCCGAGGCGCGCGCCAAGGCCGAGGCCGCGGGCTACTCCGGCGCGCTGGTGCGCGACCCGGACGTCCTCGACACCTGGTACTCGTCGGCGCTGGTCCCGTTCTCGTCGCTCGGCTGGCCGAAGAAGACCAAGGAGCTCGAGCTCTTCCTACCGTCGTCGGTGCTCGTCACCGGCTACGACATCATCTTCTTCTGGGTCGCCCGGATGATCATGATGACCTTGCACTTCACCGGCAAGGTTCCGTTTCGCCACGTCTACATCCACGGCCTCGTGCGCGACGCGCAGGGCAAGCGGATGAGCAAGTCGGAAGGCAACGTGCTCGACCCGGTCGACCTGATCGACGGCATCGCCCTCGAGCCGCTGCTCGAGAAGCGCTCGACCGGGCTGCGCCGCCCGGAGATGGCGCCGCGCATCCGCAAGGACACCGCAGCGGAGTTTCCGAACGGCATTCCCGGCTTCGGCGCCGACGCGCTGCGCTTCACGTTCTGCTCGCTCGCGAGCCTGGGACGAAACGTCAACTTCGACGCGAAGCGCTGCGAGGGCTACCGCAACTTCTGCAACAAGCTCTGGAACGCGACCCGCTTCGTGCTGATGAACACGGAAGGCCGCGACTGCGGCCTCGCCGAACACACCAAGGCCGAGTGCGCGCCGGGGCAGCCGTTCCACAACTACCTGACGTTCTCGCAAGCCGACCGCTGGATCACCGGCGAGCTGCAGCGCGTCGAGGCCGCGGTCGCTGGAGCCTTCGCCGAATACCGGCTCGATGCCGTCGCGCAGGCGCTCTATTCCTTCGTCTGGGACGAGTACTGCGACTGGTATCTCGAGATCGCCAAGGTGCAGCTGCAGGCGGCGGCCGAGTCGGAGCAGCGCGCGACGCGGCGCACGCTCCTGCGCGTGCTCGAGACGGTGCTTCGCCTGCTCCATCCGATCACGCCCTTCATCACCGCCGAGCTCTGGGAACGGGTCGCACTCGTCGCCGGCAGAAAGACCGTCGACGCAGCCCACGGCATCGTCGTCGCGACCTATCCGAAAGCGCAGCTCGAGCGCGTGGATCCGGCGGCCGACGCGTGGGTGCAGAAGCTGAAGGCAATCGTCGGCAGCACGCGGAACCTGCGCAGCGAAATGAACCTCTCGCCCGGTGAGCGCGTTCCGCTGGTCGCGATCGGCGACGGCGACTTCGTGCGCGCGGCGACGCCACTCCTGAAGTCGCTCGCGCGCCTCTCGGAAGTGACGCTGATCGACGCTGACGCCGCGTTCGGCCAAGCATCGACCGATGCGCCGGTCGCGATCGTCGGCGCGACCCGGCTGGCGCTGCAGGTGAAGATCGACCGCGCCACCGAGATCGCGCGCATCACGAAGGAGATCGAGCGGCTCGAAGGCGAGGCCGCGAAGGCCAACGCGAAGCTCGCCAACGAACGCTTCGTCGCCCGCGCGCCGGCGGAGGTCGTCGATCAGGAGAAGCGCAGGGTCGCCGACTTCACGGCGACATCGAATCGGCTTCGAGATCAGCGAGCGCGCCTGGAATCGTCGCCTTGAACTCGGCCGGAGCCGAAGTCGGCGCCTCGAGCAATTCGTCGATCCGGCGCGCGACCGCCCAGGCGCTGCGCTGACGCGACTCGAACGTCGTCGAAGCGACGCGCGGCGTCACCTGCAGCGTCTCGATTCCGGCGAGCGGCCGGTGCGGGTCGAGAGCGCCCGGCTCGACGCTGTCGAGCCAGGCGGCGGCGATCCGCCCGCTCTTCAGCGCCGCCGCCAGCGCGGCTTCGTCGAACAGGCGCGAGTGCGCGGTGCTGACCACCACCTGGTGCGGCTTGCAGTGGCGCAGGAACCGGTCGCCGAGCAGGCCATGGTAGCGGCTGTAGTAGTCGAGCTGGACGCACAGCACGTCGGCGCGCTCGACGATCTCGCGCAGCCCGGCGGGAGCGATCTGCCATTCGCCCCAGGACGCGTCGCTCGCGTGCAGAGCCGGGTCGTAGCCGAGGATGCGCACGCCGAACGCGCCGAGCAGCTGGGCGATCACGCGCGCAGAGGGCGGCATGCCGACCAGGCCGATCGTCGCGCCGCCGAGCTCGCGGCCGGCGACCGAGCCGTCAGGCGCGCGCACGGGAACCCGGCGCAGCAGCGAGAGCATCGCACCGATCACGAACTCGGCTTCGGCGCGCGCGCTCGCGGTGAGGCTGCGCACGACCTCGACCCGGCGCCGCTCGCACGCCTCGAGGTCGATGTTCTCGGAGCCGGCGCTGACGCGGCCGACCGCGCGCAGCACCGGCGCGAAGTCGAGCGTCTCGGCATCGATGCTGACCGACGACGGGACGATCGTCGCGCGGACGTTGTAGAGCGCTCGGCGCAGCTCGCGCTGCGCAAAGGCGAGCTCGGGGGCGAACTGGAGGCGATGCCGCGACGCCAGCCAGCGCATGACTTCGGCGTCGATCGGATCGATGACCAGCAGATCCACCGAAGCCCTTGCCTTTCCTGGTGATGCGACCGTGCGTGCCAGAATGGTGCCGCTCCCCGCATTCTAAGTAGATGAACGTCAGACACGCGATCTTTCCGGTGGCCGGCCTCGGCACGCGTTTCCTTCCGGCGACGAAGGCCTTGCCCAAGGAGATGCTGCCGGTGGTCGACAAGCCCCTGATGCAGTACGCCGTCGAGGAGGCCTACGCCGCCGGCGTGCGCGAGATGGTCTTCGTCACGAGCCGCCACAAGCGCGCCATCGAGGACCATTTCGACCGCACCGCCGAGCTCGAGGACGCACTCGAGAAGGCCGGCAAGGAGGCGCTCCTTGCCGCGGTGCGCGCGGTCAAGCCCGACGACATGGAGTGCGTCTTCGTGCGCCAGCCGCAGGCGCTCGGCCTCGGCCACGCGGTGCTCTGCGGGCGCCATATCGTCGGCGACCACCCGTTTGCCGTGGTCCTGCCCGACGACCTCATGATCGGCAGGCCGCCCGTGCTCGCGCAGATGGTCGCCCAGTTCGACGCCCGGCAGGCGTCGATGATCGCGGTGCAGGAGGTGCCGGCCGAGCACACGCGCCGCTATGGCATCGTCGCCGGCAAGAGCGTCGGCGAGCGGCTGATCGAGATCGACAAGATCGTCGAGAAGCCGGCCCCCGAGGTCGCGCCGTCGCGCCTCGGCGTCGCCGGCCGCTACGTGCTGACGCCGCGCGTGTTCGACGAGATCGCCGGCCAGCCGCGTGGCGTCGGCGGCGAGATCCAGCTCACCGACGGCATCGCCGGGCTGCTCCGCCACGAGAAGGTGTTCGCCTACCGCTACGACGGCAGGCGCTACGACTGCGGCAGCAAGGAAGGTTTCCTGCAGGCCAACGTCGAGCTCGCCCTCGAGGACCGCGAGCTGGGCGAGGACTTCAGGGCGTATCTGCGCACCCTGTCACTCTGAGCGCAGCGCAGAGTCCGGGCCGTGGGGGCCGTTCGCTTCGCTCGGGATGACGGTCGGCGAAGCTAGCGCCGGCGCAGGTAGTGCACGAACTCGTCGTTCGCGCTCGTTTGCTCGAGCAGCTCGTTCCCGGTCTGGCGCGCGAACGCCTGGAAGTCGCGCACCGACCCGGGATCGGTCGCCACGACCTTGAGCACGTCGCCGCTCGCCATATCGGCGAGCGCCTTTTTCGCCTTCAGGATCGGCAGCGGGCAGTTGAGGCCGCGGGTATCGATTTCCTTGTGCGCTTGCATGTTCGTCATTCCGTGTCCACCTCGATCGCGCGCTTGCCCGGAGGCAGCTCCATGTACTGCGGCTCGATGCCGCGCGACCGCAGCCAGTCCGCGAGCGCGTGGCCGGTGCCTGCCGGCCAGCACTTCACCTTCTCGGGCGCCAGGGTCCGGTAGTCGACGAGCTCGGGCGAGAGGACGATCTCGCCGCGCGCCGCGACGTGGTACGCGATGATGACCTGGTTCATGCGCAGGAACTCGTAGGCGCCGATCAGCGACACCGATTCGGCCCTGAGCGAAGTCTCTTCCATCACTTCGCGCGCGATGCCTTCGATCGGCGACTCTCCGGCCTCCATGAAGCCGGTGATGAGGCCGAAGAACTTGCCGGGCCAGGCCGCGTTGCGCGCGAGCAGGACCTGTCCGTCGCGGTCGAGCAGCTCGATCACCGCGGCGAGCACCGGGGTCGGGTTGTTCCAGTGCGTCCAGCCGCACGCCGGGCAGCGCAGGCGCGTCCGGGTGCCACTGTCTTCGACCTGCGCGATCGGCGCGAGCGCCGTCGCGCACAAGATGCAGAACTTGGCGTCGACGTTCACGCGGGGAAGACGCCGGTCGAGAGATAGCGGTCGCCGCGATCGCAGACGACGAAGACGATGGTGGCGTTCTCGACCTGCGCGGCGACCTGCAGCGCGACCCAGCATGCGCCCCCCGAGGAGATGCCTGCGAAGATGCCTTCCTCGCGCGCCAGGCGCCGCGTCATCTCCTCGGCGTCGACCTGGCTCACCAGCACGAGCTCGTCGACCGCCTTGGGGTCGAAGATCTTCGGCAGGTACTCCTCCGGCCACTTGCGGATGCCGGGGATGCGCGAGCCTTCGCTCGGCTGGGCGCCGACGATGCGCACCGCGGGCTTTCTTTCCTTCAGATAGTGCGACACGCCGGTGATCGTGCCGGTCGTTCCCATCGCGCTGACGAAGTGGGTGATCCGCCCGTCGGTGTCCTTCCAGATCTCGGGGCCGGTCGTCTCGTAGTGGATGCGCGGGTTGTCGGCGTTGGCGAACTGGTCGAGGACGCGGCCCTGGCCGTCGCGCTCCATCTGCGACGCCAGGTCGCGTGCGTATTCCATGCCGCCCGAGCGCGGCGTCAGGACGAGCTCGGCGCCGAACGCCTTCATCGTCTGCGCGCGCTCGACGCTGAGGTCCTCGGGCATGACCAGCACCATGCGGTAGCCGCGGATCGCCGCCGCCATCGCCAGCGCGATCCCGGTGTTCCCGGAGGTCGCCTCGATCAAGGTGTCACCGGGCTTGATCGTGCCACGCTCCTCGGCGCGCCGGATCATGCTGATCGCCGGCCGGTCCTTGACCGAGCCGGCCGGGTTGTTGCCTTCGAGCTTGCCGAGGATGACGTTGCCGCGCGTTGCGTTGTCGGCGCCCGGAAGGCGCACCAGGCGGACCATCGGCGTCGCGCCGATCACGTCCTCGATCGTCGGATAGGTCGGCGTGGAGTCGCTCATGGGGCCGGTGGCGTGCCGCGCCTGGTGCCTCTGCGGCAAGTGTGCCAGACCCCGGCGGGCGCCGTCGGCGCCGCGCCGCCGCGCTCAGCGGCCGGCCCGTGCTCGACGCGCCGTCCTAGGCTTTCCCGCACCAGCCCGGCAAGTAGCTGCACTGCTCGGAGTGGGCGATCCGAAGCGACTTCGACAGCGCCTTGCCTGGATCGTTCTTGAGCAGGCGCAACGGCACGTGCTGCCGGAGGTGATTCGCCCACAGGAACTCAAGGAACGGAACGTCGACCTTGGAGTAGCCGCCGCTGTCGCGCAGATCGCCGGAGAGGCTTCGATAAGGATCGTCGGCCATGTCCTCGAAGCGCTTGGGGACGGCCTCGAGCGGTCGCCGCTTGCCCTTCGCGTCGTAGCAATGCATCCAGCTGTAGTGGTCGAGAAAGACCCAGAAGTTGCGCGGCGAGAGCGCCGAAAGATCGCGCACGATGCCGACCTGAACACGCTCGGCCTTGTCGCGCGCCAGCGCCAGCGCGGCGTGATGGCGGTCGAGGACGAAATACTTCTTCTGCGGGCCGCGAACCGCCGGGAAGAACTCCTCCTGCATGGCCTTGTCGCGGTCCTTGGCGCCGAGCTTTTGCCACGACTTCCGCTTGGCCTCGACCTCCTTGAAACCGACCGTCATCTGCGTCGGGCGGAGCTCGTCGAGCGGCACCTTCTTCAGCTTCGATTCGATCCGATACATGGCGACCTCGCAGGGCGACGCGATGACAGTAGCATGAAGCCGCCAGGCGATCGAGGTCGATCCCTCGACGAGCGCGGATGCGGGGACTTGAGCGGGCACGGCAGCCTGCAGACCTTGAACGAGCTGGGCCTCGAATTGCCCCGGCCTAAATCGCAGGAGTTGTCGTCTTCAGCTTGATCGGCGTCGCTTACTACGACGGCCAGCGGCTCGGTCGAGGCACAGGGCATCCGGGGTCCGGGAAGCGAGAAACGATCAGGCCGCCGAGCGGCTGGCCGCAACGGAACTCAGGGGCCCTCCGGAAGGCATTTCACCGGTGGGACGATCGCCCAGTAGACGCGTTGCTTTGGGGCAGGCGACGCCGAGCTGACGTCAAGAAATCCGGTGCGCGTCGCGCCCCGGGAGGGCAGCTGGTCCGGCGAGCCGGCAAGATAGGCTGCGCCGCGCAACTGAATGTCGGCAGGCTTGATCCAGGGCGACTTGGTGTAGACGCCGTCCTCCAGCACGGCGGCC
>DASXXO010000445.1:0-4839 GCA_036503045.1 Caldimonas sp.
GCTCCGGGTCTTTCAAGACCGGATCGACGGCCTGCCAAGCGCCGCCTTCGAGGCGCTGGAAAAAGCACGCATGGCGCCCGGTGTGGCAGGCGATCGTCGGCTCGCCCGGCGCACCGCCGGTCTGCTCGACCTTGAGCAGGACGACGTCGTTGTCGCAGTCGAGGCGCAGCTCCTTGACCTTCTGGACATTGCCGCTCTCCTCGCCCTTCTTCCAGAGTCGCCCGCGCGACCGGCTCCAGTAGACCGCCTCGCCGAACTCGGCGGTCTTCGCCAGCGCCTCGCGGTTCATGAACGCGAGCATCAGCACGTCGTTCGTGCCGACTTCCTGCGCGATCGCCGGGACGAGACCGTTGGCGTCCCACTTCACGTCGTCGAGCCAGCTCATTTCTTCAGTGTACCGGCCGCCTCCTATGCCACGCACGTCGGGCCGACGAATCCTCGCTCGGCGGCAAACCAGTCGAGTACCGGAAGCGTACCCGGCAGCACCGGCGCGACGGTGACCGGCAGCGTCTGCCACGCCATCGCCTGGCCCTCGCGCATCTCGAACTCGCCACGCCAGGCGAGCACCTTGCAGAAGTGCAGGCGCACGCGGGCGTGCGCGTAGTCCATGCGCGTCGTGTGCCAGGGCTCGGCCTCGAGCACCGTGATGCCGAGCTCCTCGTGCAGCTCGCGTGCGAGCGCGGCGACGACGGTCTCGCCGGACTCGAGCTTGCCCCCCGGGAACTCCCACCAGCCGGCGTAGACCTTGCCCGGCGGACGCGAGGTGAGCAGGAACCGTCCGTCGCGGTCGATCAGCACGCCGACCGCGACGTCGACGATGTCGCGGTCGGCGCCGGGCGCGCTCAAGCGTGGCGCCCCGCGTAGTCCTTGGCGAATTGGTAAGCGACGCGCCCCGAGCGCGAGCCGCGCTCGAGCGCCCAGACCAGCGACTCCTGACGCGCCGCGGCGATCGCGTCGGGGCCGACGCCGAAGCCGCGCAGCCAGGCGGCGACGATCGCGAGGTACTCGTCCTGGCTGAACGGATAGAAGCTCACCCAGAGGCCGAAGCGCTCGGAAAGCGAGATCTTCTCCTCGACCACCTCGCCCGGATGGACCTCGCCGTCCTCGGTGTGGCGGTAGCTGAGGTTCTCGCGCATGTACTCGGGAAGCAGGTGGCGCCGGTTGCTGGTCGCGTAGATCAGGACGTTCTCGGAGCTTTCCGCGACCGAGCCGTCGAGGATCGACTTGAGCGCCTTGTAGCCGGGCTCGCCTTCGTCGAAGCTGAGGTCGTCGCAGAAGACGACGAAGCGCTCGGGCCGCTCGGCGACGAGGTCGACGATATCGGGCAGGTCGACGAGATCGGTCTTGTCGACCTCGATCAGGCGCAGCCCCTGCGGCGCGTACTCGTTCAGGCAGGCCTTGATCAGCGAGCTCTTGCCGGTGCCGCGCGCGCCGGTCAGGAGCACGTTGTTGGCGCCCTTGCCGGCGACGAACTGCTCGGTGTTGCGCAGCAGCCGCTCCTTTTGCGCGTCGACCTCGACCAGCGAGGCGAGGCGGATCGTCGCGACGTGGCGCACCGGCTCGAGCCGCCCTGCGCCGCCGCGCGTGCGGTAGCGAAACGCCGTCGACGCGCTCCAGTCGGGGGCCACCAGCGGATGCGGCAGCACCGCCTCGAGGCGAGCGATCAGCGCCTCGGCGCGCCCCATCAGCTGCGCGAGCGGAGCGGGATCGAACGCCATCGTCGTGGTCGCCTCAGGCCGCGCAACGGTCGCCCGTCGACACGAACGCGCGGCTTTGCAGCGTCGCCACCGCGCCGTCGGCGATCGGAAAGACCCGGTCGGTGGCGCCGGCGCGGATCGGATGCATGCCGGTGAAGGCGCCGAACGCGGGCAGAACGCCGACGTCGTCGCCGAGCCAGAAGCACGGCAGGCGCAGCTGGTCGAAGGCGCGCCCCCCGAGGCTCACGCACGGGTGCAGGTGGCCGGCGAGGACATACGCGCCGCGCAGCGGCCGCGGATGGTGGCAGAGCGCGAAGCCGTCGAGCGCGAACGGCTCGTCGACGACGCGCATGCCGAGGTACGACGGCGGGTCGCCGGCGCGGCTGTCGTGGTTGCCGCGCACGAGGACGAGCTCGAGCGACGCGTGCGCGCGCCGCCAGCGCGCGACCGCGCCGAGCGTCGCCGGCGCGTGGGCGCGTGCGGAATGGAGGAAGTCGCCGAGGAACACGATGCGGCGCACGCGCCACCGCGCGACCAGTGCCGAGAGCGCGGCGAGCGTCTCGCTCGTCGTCCCGCGCGGCACCGGCACGCCGAGCGCGCGAAAGCTCACTGCCTTGCCGATGTGCGCGTCGGCGACGAGGAGCGTGCAGCTCGCGGCGAGGAACGCGGCCTTCTCGGGCAGCAAGGTGAGCGCCCGGCCGGCCGCGGCGATCGTCGTCGTCACCGGCGCGCCCTCGGGCCTCAGGCCGTGAACAGGCGCAGCGCGACGTCGAGGTGCTCGGTCGGGCTCTTGCGAAAGCCGGAGCGCGCGAAGCGCTGCAGCCTGCCGATCGCGAACGCGGTGAGCACCGACGCCTGCGCGTTGGCGTCGACCGTCGGCGTCGTCGAGGCCTTGCTCTCGGCGAGCTGGCGCAGGCTCTGGCGCAGTTGCGACTCGATCCGCTCGAAGAACTGGTTCATGCGCGCGGTCAGCCGGTCGTTCTCGAACACCAGCGCGTCGCCGACCATGACACGCGTCATCCCCGGATTCTTTTCGCCGAACTGGAGCAGCACGGCGATGACCTTCTGCACCTGCGTGCCGGGATCGGCCTCGCGCTCGACGATCTGGTTGACGAGCGTGAAGACGCTCTGCTCGATGAACTCGATCAGCCCCTCGAACATCTGCGCCTTGCTCGCGAAGTGGCGGTAAAGCGCGGCTTCGGAGACGTCGAGCTTGGCGGCGAGCGCAGCGGTGGTGACGCGCTCGGCGCCCGGCTCCTGCAGCATGGTCGCCAGCGTCTCGAGAATCTGCACGCGGCGCTCGCCCGGGCGTGGGCGCTTGCGCGTCGGCTGCGCGGGCGGCACCACCGGAACCGCGCCGGGAACGATCGCTTCGTCGGCAAGCGGAGAGGCGGTGACGCCCGCGTCGTCCTCGGAGTCTCCGGTCGCTCCGGGCGTTCCGGCGGGCAGATCGGAGGAGGGGGTCATCTACGCGCGGATCAGGTGCCGGAGCGCGCCGATTTTGGCATACAGGTAAGGCGGCTTCGGACACGTGCGCCGCACGCTCGTCGCCGCGTTCGTTCCGGAGTTGCCGGCGTCGCGCCGGGTGCCGCGGAAGCGCCCGCCGAGGTAGCGCTGCATCCAGACCGCCCGCATGCCGATCGCGCGCGCCGACTTGAGGTGCGCGAGCGTGTCGTCGACCAGCACACATCGGCTCGCCGGCACGCGCAGGTGCGCGGCGATCCGGCGCAGCATGCGCCGGTCGGGCTTGGGCCGGAGCGCGCCGAACATCGCCATGTCCTCGATCGCGACGACGCCCTCGACGTGGCGCAGCAAGCGGAGCGTCCTCAGCACGCGCATCGCGTAGGCGCGCGGCGCGTTGGTGACGATGAGCTTGCGCCCGGGGAGCCGCGCCAACGCGGCGCGGTCGTGCGCGCTCGTCCTCAGGCGCTCCTCGAGCCCGGGCAGGCGGTGCGTCTCGGCGAGGAAGTGCGCGGCGCGCACGCCGTGGTGGCGCACCAGGCCGAGCAACGTGGCGCCGTAGCGCAGCCAATAGCCTTCGCGGAGTCGCCCCGCCTCGTCGGCGTCGACGTCGAGATGCGCGGCGACGTAGTCGGCCATCGCGACGTGCAGCTCGCCGAACGCGGCGTGGCTTGCATCATGCAGCGTGTTGTCGAGGTCCAGGAGCCAGACGGGATGCTTCAATGCGAGCGGATCATCGTCCCGTAGGCCTGCTCCGTGAGGACCTCCAGCAGCATCGCGTGCGGGACGCGGCCGTCGATGATGTGGACGGTGTTGACGCCGTTCTTGGCGGCGTCGAGGGCCGACTGGATCTTCGGCAGCATGCCGCCCGAGATCGTCCCGTCGGCGAACAGCTCGTCGATCTCGCGCGCCGAGAGATCGGTGAGGAGCTTGCCGGACTTGTCGAGCACGCCCGGCGTGTTGGTGAGCATCATGAGCTTTTCGGCCTTCAGCACCTCGGCGAGCTTGCCGGCGACGACGTCGGCGTTGATGTTGTAGTTCTCGTTGTCGACGCCGAAGCCGAGCGGCGAGACGACCGGAATGAACTGGTCGTCCTGCAGTGCGCGGACGACCGACGGGTCGATCGACTCGATCTCGCCGACCGAGCCGACATCGTGCTCCTTGCTCGGGTCGTTGAGGTCGACCATGCGCAGCTTCTTGGCACGGATCAGGCCGCCGTCGCGCCCCGTGAGCCCGACCGCCTTGCCGCCGGCGACGTTGATCAGGCCGACGATGTCCTGCTGCACCTGGCCGGCCAGCACCCACTCGACGACCTCCATCGTCTCGTCGTCGGTGACGCGCATGCCCTGGATGAACGTGCCCTTCTTGCCGACCTTGGCGAGCGCCTCCTCGATCTGCGGCCCGCCGCCATGGACGACGACCGGATTCATGCCGACCAGCTTCAGCAGCACGACGTCCTCGGCGAAATCCTGCTGCAGGCCGGGGTCGGTCATCGCGTTGCCGCCGTACTTGATGACGATCGTCTTGCCATGGAAGCGCCGGATGTAGGGCAGCGCCTGGGCGAGGATCTCGGCCTTGTCGCGCGGCGAGACATGCGCGAGATCGGGTGATTCGGCGGCAACGGCAGCGGGAGGCTCGGTCATGGCGGCGGTCCGGTGGCAGGCGAAATGCGGCCAGAATC
>DASXXO010000446.1:0-3151 GCA_036503045.1 Caldimonas sp.
GCAACCTGCGTGTGATCGTCTTCCCGTGGGCGGCGGCTGCGCTCGGGTACACGACGACGCAGGCGTCGGCGCTGGTCGGCGTGGTCGCGATCGGCACTGCCGCCGGAGCGTTCGTCGCCTCGCTGCGCATGCGGCTCGACCAGGCGACCAAGGTGATCCCGTACGGCATCGCCATGGGCGTTCTCGTCGTCGGCCTCAACGTCATCACCAACGTCTGGGTCGCTGCGCCCTTCCTGATTGTCCTCGGCGCGATCGGCGGCTATCTGGTCGTGCCGATGAACGCGCTGCTGCAGCACCGTGGAGCCAACCTGATGGGCGCCGGACGCTCGATCGCAGTGCAGAACTTCAACGAGCAGGCCTGCATCCTCGGCTTCGGCGCGCTCCTCACCGGCATGACGCGCTTCGGCCTGTCTGCCTTCACTTCGATCGCGGTGTTCGGCGTTCTGGTCGCAGCGACGATGTGGCTGATTCGCCGCTGGCACCAGAACAACTGCGTGCGCTACCGCGGCGAGGTGGAGCACCTGCTGGGGATCGCGCGGCGCGACAAGCATTGAACGGCGAGCCGTCGGCGCGCGTGCGGCGGCATGCGGCCGGCGCGCTGGTCTTCAACGCGCTCGTCTGGGGCACCTCGTGGTGGCCGCTGCGCGCGTTGCAGGAGCAGGGGCTCCATCCGCTCTGGGCGACCGCGCTGATGTTCACCATCGCCTCGCTCGCGATCGCCGCCGTGCGCCCTGCGGCGTTGCGGCAGGTGCTCGGCACGCCCGCGCTCTGGGTCCTGGTCGCCGCCGCAGGCTGCACCAACGCCGCGTTCAACTGGGCGATCGTGATCGGCGACGTCGTTCGCGTCGTCCTGCTGTTCTACCTGATGCCGCTCTGGACCGTCCTGCTCGCGCGGGTCGTGCTCGGCGAGCCGCTGACGCGCGCGGCGGCGCTGCGCGTCGCGCTCGGCATCGCCGGCGCAGCGATCGTCCTGTGGCCCGACGCGGCGAGCGTGCCGCAGCGCGGGCTCGTCGAAGCGCTGCCGTTGCCGCGCTCGCTGGCCGACGTGCTCGGCATCGTCGGCGGCTTCTCGTTCGCGTTCAACAACGTGATGCTGCGGCGCGAGGCGGGTCGTCCCGAGGAGGGGCGGGCGCTCGCGATGTTCGTCGGCGGTGCGCTCGTCGCCGGCGGCCTCGCCGCGGCGCTGACGGCGCGGGGTGCGATCCCCGCGTTGCCCGCTCCCGCAGCGCCATGGCTCGCACTGGCCGGCGCGCTCACCGTGGTATTCCTCGCCGGCAACCTTTGCCTGCAGTACGGCGCGGCGCGCCTGCCCGCGAACCGGGCCGCGGTCGTCATGCTCGCCGAGGTGCTGTTCGCCTCGCTCTCGGCGCTCGCGCTCGGCGGCGGCACGCTGACGCTGCGTATCGCGCTCGGCGGCGCACTGATCGTCGCCGCCGCCCTGCTGGCGGCGTTCGGGCCGGGCCGCTGAGCGCAGGGCACGCGCTCGGCGCTACCATGCGCACGAGCGACATCGCCCGCCGAGGACACCATGGCCACGACCGCAGCCGACAACATCTACGCCTTCGACGCCGCGTCGATCGACGGCAAGCCGGCGCACTTCGCGACCCAGAAGGGCAAGGTGCTGCTGATCGTCAACACCGCCAGCAAGTGCGGCTTCACACCGCAGTTCGCAGGCCTCGAGGAGCTCTGGAAGACGTACCGCGACCGCGGCCTCGTCATCGTCGGCTTCCCGAGCAACCAGTTCGGCGCGCAGGATCCGGGATCGAACGACGAGATCGCATCGTTCTGCTCGCTCAACTACGGCGTCACGTTTCCGATGATGGGCAAGGTTGATGTCAACGGCCAGAACGCGCCGCCGCTCTGGAAGTGGCTCACCGCAGAAGCGCCCGGCGTCCTCGGCACGCGCTCGATCAAGTGGAACTTCACCAAGTTCCTGATCGGCAAGGACGGCAAGGTCATCAAGCGCTTCGCGCCGAACGATCCGCCCCAAGCTCTCAAGAACGACATCGAGGCCGCGCTCGCGGCCTGAGGACGACGATGTTCGAGCACGTCGAGCCGTTCGGCGGCGATCCGATCCTGAGCCTGAACGAGGACTTCCAGAACGATCCCCGTCCCGCCAAGATCAACCTGTCGATCGGCATCTACTTCGACGACGCCGGCCGCATCCCTGTGCTCGCGTCGGTGCGCCGCGCCGAGCAGCAGGTCGTCGCGCGCGACGCCGCCAAGCCATACCTGCCGATCGAAGGCGCTTCCAACTTCCGCGCCGCCGTGCAGTCGCTCCTCTTCGGTGCCGGCCATGAGGCGATCGCGAGCGGGCGCGTCGCGACGATCCAGGCGGTCGGATCGAGCGGCGGGCTCAAGGTCGGCGCGGACTTCATCGCCCGGTGGCTGCCTGGAAGCGCGGTCTGGGTGAGCGACCCGAGCTGGGAGAACCACCGCTCGATGTTCGAGGGCGCCGGGCTCGCGGTCCACGACTACCCGTACTACGACGCGAAGACCGGCGGTCTCGCGTTCGCGGCGATGCGCGACGCGATCGCCCGCCTGCCGGCGAAGAGCGTCGTCCTCCTCCACGCGTGCTGCCACAACCCGACCGGCGTCGACCTCACCCCCGCGCAATGGGACGAGCTGGCGCCGACCCTCGCCGAGCGGGACCTCCTGCCTTACCTCGACCTCGCGTACCAGGGCTTCGGCTTTGGGCTCGTCGAGGACGCCTACGCGCTGCGCGCGCTCGCCGCGGCGCGCGGACGCGAAGGGCGGCCGCTCGCCTTCTGCGTCGCCAACTCGTTCTCGAAGAGCATGAGCCTGTACGGCGAGCGTTGCGGCGCGTTGAGCGTCGTCTGCGCCGACGCGGCCGAGGCGGGAAACGTCCTCGGCCAGCTCAAGTTCACGGTGCGCCGCAACTACTCGAGCCCACCGATCCACGGCGGGCAGATCGTCGCCGCCGTCCTCGCCGATCCCGCGCTGCGGCGCGACTGGGAAGCCGAGCTGACCGGCATGCGCGAACGCATCCGCGCGATGCGCGAAACGCTGCACGCCGTGCTCGCCGCGAAAATGCCGGAGCGCGACTTCTCGTACTTCCTGCACCAGCGCGGGATGTTCAGCTACACAGGGCTTTCGCCGCGCCAGGTCGATCGCCTGCGCGAGGAGTTCG
>DASXXO010000447.1:0-6315 GCA_036503045.1 Caldimonas sp.
CGGTGCAAGTCCACGACGGCGAGCGCGAGCGGCGCGCGCGCGTGCTGCCGCGCCTGCTGCGCAACGGCATCGACGCCGCGACTTCGCTCGCGGTCGGCGACTGGGTGCTCGCCGCGAGCGACTGCGACCAGGCGTGGGTGCACGAGCGCATCGAGCCGATCTCGCACATCGCGCGCCGCGCCGGCGACGGCAGCCGCCATCCGGTCGTCAGCAACGTCGACCGCGCATTGATCGTCATGGGTCTCGACGACGACTTCAACCCGCGCCGGCTCGAGCGCTATCTCTCGCTCGTCCATGCGAGCGGGGTCGCGCCGCTCGTCGTCCTGAGCAAGGCCGACCTGCTCGAGGGCGACCCGGCGCGGCGCGACGCGTGCATCGGCCGGATCCGGCAGCGGGTCGCGCCCGACGTCGAGATCGTCGCGGTCGACGCCACCGACGTGCGCAGCGCGGCGAAGTTCGCGCATGTCCTCGGCTTCGGCGCGACCGTCGTCGTCCTCGGCTCGTCGGGCGCCGGCAAGTCGACCCTCACCAACACGTTGCTCGGCCGGAACGTGCAGGACACCGGCGCGGTGCGCGAGAGCGACGGCCGCGGCATGCACACGACGACTGCGCGCTCGCTGCACCGGCTGGCCTCGGGCGCGTGCATCATCGATACGCCGGGGCTGCGGACGCTCCGCCCGGATGCCGACGAGGACGCGCTGGTCGCGAGCTTCACCGACGTCGCCTCGCTGGCGACGCGCTGCCGATTCCGCGATTGCTCGCACGGCGCGGAGCCGGGCTGCGCGGTGCGCGATGGCGTCGATCCCGACCGCGTGCGCAACTTCCAGAAGATGCTGCGCGAGACGCGCCGCGATTCGCTGAGCTGGATCGAGCGGCGTCGGCAGCTCGCGCTTTGGAAGTCGCGCGGACGGGAAGGGCGGGCTCGCCTGAAGATGAAGCGCGGCGGGGAGTGAGCTCGCGCGGGTGCGCTCAGCGCTGCATCGTGGCCGAGGTGAGGATCCGGACGCCCGCTTCGCCGGCGCCGAGCGCGGTGCGCAGCGCCGCCGCGACCGCGGACGCTTCGATCGGCCGTACCCCTGCCGGCACGAGCCGCATCACCGGTCCGAGCAGGCGCGTGGCCCAGACCTCGGCGCGCCGCACCGGCTGGCCGAGCGCGGCGCGGTCGCCCACGAGCAGCGAGGGTCGCGCGATCGCGAGCGTGTCGTAGCCGAGGACGCGCAGCGCCGCTTCCATCTCGCCCTTGACGCGGTTGTAGAAGACGCGCGACCTCGGGTCGGCGCCGAGCGCGGAGACCACGCCGAGACGGCGCGTGCCGGCTGCGCGCGCGGCGCGCGCGATCGCGACGACGAGGTCGAAGTCGACGGCACGAAACGCCGCCTCCGATCCCGCGACGGCGATCGTCGTTCCGAGCGCGATGTACGCGTCGTCGGCGACCGGGCCGCCGGCCACGAGCGCGGCCATGTCGCCGCTCATCACGGTGAGCTTGGGATGGCGCGTCTCCGCGCCGGCGAGCGGCCGGCGCGCGACGACGTCGACGTGGCCGTAGCGGTCGTCGGCGAGCAGCTGCGCGAGCAGCGCGCGGCCGATCAGCCCGCTCGCCCCGGCGAGGAGCGCGCGGCGCGGGGCGTTGTCGCTGGCTGCCATGGCGACGAGCGCGCGCTCAGCGCTTGGGCGTCGTCCGGTGAAGCAACGCTGCGCTGGGCGCGCTCTCGCGGCGCGGTGCCTGCGCGGGGCTGTGCGCTCGCGCGTCGGGACGCCCCTGCGCGCTGCCGTTGCGTTCGCCGTGCGATGCGGCGTTGTTCCGTGCGCCACCGGCGCCGTTCGGAGCGCCGTTGGCGCGTCCGCTGTTCGCGCCATGCGCCCCGCTGCCGCGTCCGCCGTTCGCTCCGTTCGGGTGGCCGCGCCCGCGGCCTTGCTCGCCGCGCGACGGCGCCGGCCCGCCCGGTCGCGGCCGCGCGCCGCCGCGGCCGGCGCCTTCGCCGATCACCATGCGGCCGAGGACGATCGGCTCGGGGCGCTCGTGCGCCGGCGGGGCGAAGCCGGGGACGATCTCCTGCGCGATCTCGTGCCTGATCAGCCGCTCGATGTCGCGCAGGAAGATGTTCTCGTCGACCGACACCAGCGAGATCGCCTCGCCGGGCGAGCCGGCGCGGCCGGTGCGGCCGATCCGGTGCACGTAGTCCTCGGGCACGTTCGGGATCTCGAAGTTGACGACGTGCGGCAGCTGGTCGATGTCGATGCCGCGCGCCGCGATGTCGGTCGCGACGAGCACCTGCAGGTCGCCCTTCTTGAAGTCGGCGAGCGCCTTGGTGCGCGCGGTCTGGCTCTTGTTGCCGTGGATCGCCATCGCCGTGATGCCCTGCTTCAGCAGATGCTCGACGAGGCGGTTCGCCCCGTGCTTCATGCGCGTGAAGACGAGCACCTGGTGCCAGTCGTTGGCTTTGATAAGGTGCGTCAGCAGGTCCTTCTTCAGCTCGCGGCCGACCGGATGCACCTTCTGCGCGACGAGCTCGGCGGTCTGGTTGCGGCGCGCGACCTCGATCAGTCGCGGCGCGTCGAGCAGGCGATCGGCGAGCGCCTTGATCTCGTCGCTGAAGGTCGCCGAAAAGAGCAGGCTCTGCTTTTTCTGCGGCAGCACCGCGAGCACCTTCTTGATGTCGTGGATGAAGCCCATGTCGAGCATGCGATCGGCTTCGTCGAGGACGAAGATCTCGACGTGCGACAGGTCGAGGGTGCGCTGGCCGTGGTGGTCGAGGAGCCGCCCCGGCGTCGCGACGAGGATGTCGACGCCGCGCCTGAGCTTGTCGATCTGCGGCTGCATGCCGACGCCGCCGAACATCACCATGCTTGTCAGGGGCGAATGCTTGCCGTAGGTGCGCACGCTTTCTTCGACCTGCGCGGCGAGCTCGCGCGTCGGCGTCAGGATGAGGCAGCGGATCGGCAGCTTGCCGCGCGCGTCGCGCGCCGCGGGCTTGGCCATCAGGCGGTGCAGGAGCGGCAGGACGAAGCCGGCGGTCTTGCCGGTGCCGGTCTGGGCGCCGCCCATGACGTCGCCGCCCGAGAGGACGGCGGGAATCGCTTGCGCCTGGATCGGCGTGGGCGTGCTGTAGCCCGCGTCGCGCACAGCGCGCAGCAGCGGCTCGGCTAGGCCGAGGGAATCGAAAGACATCTGGAGTTCTGCCAAATTCATCGGCCTGCTGCTCGCGGAGCGAGCGCCAGTCGAAGGCAGACGGGAGGAGGGAGTCGGAAGCGACTGCGTCGACGCTGACTGGAAACGATCGCGACGCGAGGTTCGTATTGTACCGGAGGACTGTCTCGCGCCTGCCTCGCGCTTGTTGTTAGCACTCTGCGCGACCGAGCGCGCGAGGCCGCGGTCGGAGCGGAGCCCGCCTGCCCGGCCACGCCTTCGCGCGCTCGGATCTCGCCAACCGCTCCCGTGGCGGTCCGGACCTGCGACGTTGCGCGCCCGGCGCAGGTCGCGCGGTCGCACGGCCGTCATTTGTGCAATCCAGCCGCGACTACGGAGAAGCTTCGTCGATGCGACGTAATACCATCGATCCCTGGCTATGGCTTCGACCGACACCGCCCTGCGCCAGCGCCTGGCGACGATCCTCGTCGCCGACGTGGCGGGCTACTCGCGCCTGATGGGCAGCGACGAGTGCGGGACCGTCGCGGCGCTCGACCGCGCGCGCGCGGTGTTCCGCCACGAGGTGGCCGCCCACCAGGGGCGGATCGTCGACATGGCCGGCGACTCGGTGCTCGCCGTCTTCGACGCCGCGGCCGCGGCGGTCGATTGCGCGCTCGCCGTGCAGCGCACGCTCGGCGCCGCGGCGGCCGCGCTCGCCGAGGACTGCCGGATGCTGTTTCGGATCGGCATCCATCTCGGCGACGTGATGGAAAAGAGCGACGGCTCGGTCTATGGCGACGGCGTCAACATCGCCGCGCGGCTCGAAGGCCTCGCGGAGGCGGGCGGCGTCACCGTCTCCGAGCCCGTGCTGTGGGCGGTCAAGAAGCGCGTCGCCGCGACCTTCGACGAGCTCGGCGAGCAGCACGTCAAGAACATCGCCGAAGCGGTGCGCGCATACCGCGTCAGGCCGGCGGACGGCAGCGGCGCAGCGCCGGCCGATGGCGCCGGGACAGTCGCGCAGCCCGCCCGGGCGGCCGCCCCGCGCGACCGCGTCGACAAGCCGTCCATAGCCGTGCTGCCGTTCAACAACATGAGCGGCGACCCCGAGCAGGAGTTCTTCGCCGACGGCATCACCGAGGACATCATCACCGAGCTCTCGCGCTTCAAGGAGCTGTTCGTCATCTCGCGCAACTCCTCGTTCAAGTACAAGGGCAAGGCGGTCGAGGTGCAGAAGTTCGCGCGCGAGCTCGGCGTGCAGTACGTCGTCGAGGGCAGCGTTCGCAAGGCCGGTCGGCGCGTGCGCATCACGGTCCAGCTGATCGACGCGAGCACCGACCGCCATCTCTGGGCCGAGCGCTACGACCGCGAGCTGGAGGACATCTTCGCGATCCAGGACGAGGTCACGAGCGCGATCGTCGCGACGCTGCCGGGGCGGGTCGAGGCAGCGGCCCGCGACCGTGCCGCGCGCATGACGACCGACAACATGGCGGCCTACGAGTGCGTCCTCACCGGCAAGGTGCTGCACCACCGCAGCAACCGCGAGGACAACGCCAGAGCGCAGCAGCTGCTCGACCGCGCGATCAAGCTCGATCCGAACTATGCCCACGCGCACGCCTGGAAGGCCTGCGTGCTGGGCCAGAGCTGGGTCTACAACTGGTGCGAGAGCCGCCCCGAGGCGCAGGCACGGATCATGGAATCGCTGCAGGCGGCGCTCGCGCTCGACGACAACGATTCCGACGTGCACCGCATCCTCGCCGCGATCAACGTCATCCAGCACAACTACGAGCAGGCGACGTACCACCAGCGGCGCGCGCTGAGCCTGAACCCGAACGACGACCTCGTCGTCGTCCAGCAGGGCGAGATCCTGACCTGGCTCGGCCAGCCCGAAGAGGGCATCGAGTGGATCAAGAAGGCGATGCGCCTCAACCCCTACCATCCCGAGCGCTTCTGGAGCCACCTTGCGCGCGCCTGCTTCGCGGCGCGGCGTTACCAGGAAGCGATCGACGCGCTGCAGTGCATCAGCGCTCCGGACCCGCTGCAGCGCGCCAGCATGGCGGGCTGCTATGCGCTGCTGGGCGACGCCGCGTCCGCCGACGAGCAGCGCCGGGCGACGCTGGCGATCGCGCCCGCCCTCGGCATTTCCGGATACCTGGCGGCCTTGCATTACCGCGACCCGGCGCACCACGAGCACCACCGCGACAGCCTCGCGCTGGCGGGCTTTCCGCCCTGACGCGCCGGGCCTGGCCGTCGCGGCGACAATAGCGGATCGGCCCCGCGCGAGCCTCGCGCGGTCGCCTCCTCCAAACCTCCTCTTCGCCGGGCCGTGAGGCCCGGAACATTCGCATGGCTCAGTACGTCTTCACGATGAACCGCGTGGGCAAGATCGTCCCTCCCAAGCGGCAGATCCTCAAGAACATCTCGCTCTCGTTCTTTCCCGGCGCCAAGATCGGCGTGCTCGGCCTGAACGGGTCGGGCAAGTCGACCCTGCTCAGGATCATGGCCGACCTCGACCACGACATCGAGGGCGAGGCGACGCCGATGCCGGGGCTGAGGATCGGCTTCCTGCCGCAGGAGCCGGTGCTCGACCCCGAGAAGACCGTGCGCGAGACGGTGGAAGAGGGCATCGGCGGCGCGCTCGCCGCCAAGAAGCGCCTCGACGAGGTCTACGCCGCGTACGCCGAGGCCGACGCCGACTTCGACGCGCTCGCCGCCGAGCAGGCCGAGCTCGAGGCGCAGATCGCCGCTGCGGGCAGCCAGAACACCGACCTGCAGCTCGAGATCGCCGCCGACGCCTTGCGCCTGGCGCCGTGGGATGCGGTCATCGGCCAGCTGTCGGGCGGCGAGAAGCGCCGGGTCGCGCTTTGTCGCATGCTGCTCTCGCGCCCCGACATGCTGCTCCTCGACGAGCCGACCAACCACCTCGACGCCGAATCGGTCGACTGGCTCGAGCAGTACCTGCAGCGCTTCCCCGGCACTGTCGTCGCGATCACGCACGACCGCTACTTCCTCGACAACGCCGCCGAGTGGATTCTCGAACTCGACCGCGGCATGGGCATTCCCTACAAGGGCAACTACTCGACCTGGCTCGAGCAGAAGGAACAGCGACTCGAGCAGGAGCAGAAGACCGAGGACGCGCGCACCAAGGCGATGAAAAAGGAGCTCGAGTGGGTGCGCCAGAACCCGAAGGG
>DASXXO010000448.1:0-4896 GCA_036503045.1 Caldimonas sp.
GATCGCGACGCCGACGCCGCGGACCAGGAAGACGTTGCGCGGCGCGATCGGCGAGGCGAGCAGGAGGTCGAGGTCACCGCGCTCGAAAAACACGCCGACCGAGCGCGTGATCGCCTGCGACAGCATCAGCGTGAACAGAAACCACAGCGTTGTGCCGACCAGGACGAAGACGGCTCCCGACATCTCGCTCGGCGCGCCGAAGGGGCTCAGCATCGTCCAGGCGACGCCGTGCAGGCCGAGCCAGAGCAGGCCGACAAGCGCAAGCCAGAGGCGTCCGCTTCCGCTTGCGCGCCAGGCGAGCCGCAGCTCGTGGCGCAGCAGCCAGGGCCAGGAGCCCGGTGCGAATCTCAGGAGCCGCTCCGCGTGAGCTCGAGGAACACGTCCTCGAGCGTGCTGCCGCCGCCGCTGCCTGCAGCCTGGGCACGCAGCGCGTCCAGGTTGCCCTGGGCGACGATGCGGCCGTGCTGGATGATGCTGATGCGCTCGGCGAGACGCTCGGCGATCTCGAGGATGTGGGTCGTCAGGATCACCGTCGCGCCTTCGCGCACGCGCGTGACGAGCAGGTCCTTCACTTGGCGCGCTGCAGCGGCGTCGAGGCCGGTCAGCGGCTCGTCGAGGATCAGCACCTGCGGCGCATGGATCAGCGCGCCGGCGAGCGCGAGCTTCTGGCGCATGCCGCGCGAGTAGGTCTCGGCGCGCTGGCGCGCCTGCGGCCAGAGCTCGAGCCAGCGCAGCAGCTCCTCAGCGCGACGCGCCGCGAGCTCGGCGTCGAGCGACCAGAGCCCGGCGACGAATTCGAGGTACTCGACTGCGGTCAGCTTGTCGTAGACGAGCGGCTCGTCGGGCAGAAACGCAAGCACGCGCTTGGCCGCCGTAGGGTCGGCCACGACGTCGTGGCCGAGCACCGTGACCCGTCCTTCGTCGGGTTTGAGCAGGCCGGCGACGATGCGCAGCGTGGTCGTCTTGCCGGCGCCGTTCGGGCCGAGCAGCGCATGAAACTCTCCGCTCGGGATGACGAGGTCGAGTCGATCGACCGCCGCCGTCGCGCCGAAGCGCTTGGTCAGCCCGGCGATCTCGAGCGCGTTGGCCATCGAGCGCGGCGCTCAGCCGTGCGCCGGCAACAGCCTGGCGCGCACCAATGCGCTCAGCGAATCGACCGCGAAGACGAGCAAGAACATGGCGATCAGGAGCGTCGACGCCTGCGCCTGCTGGAAGATCGAAAGGTGAAAGTAGAGCATCTGGCCGAGACCGCCCGCGCCGACGAAGCCGAGCACGGCGGCCATGCGGATGTTCATCTCGAGCCGGTAGAGCGCGTAGGCGACGCCTTGCGCGGTCACGAGCGGGAGGGTCGCGTAGGCAAAGGCGGCGATCCGCCCGCTGCCGCTGTCGCGGAGCGCCTGCTCCGGCGCGCCCGGCGCGTTCTCGAGGCTTTCGGCGTAGAGCCTGCCGAGAACGCCGGTGGTGTGCAGCGCGAGCGCGAGCGTCCCGGCGAAGGGACCGAGGCCGGCGGCGATCACCATCAGCGCCGCCCAGACCAGCTCGGGAACGCTGCGCAGGAAGTTGAGGACCAGGCGCGCGAGCAGGCGCGGCGCGAGGCCGAAGCGTCCCGCTGCCGGCAGCGCCAGCGCAGCGCCCAACGCCGCCGCGAGCAAGGTGCCGACGGCGGCGACGGCGAAGGTCTGCAGCGCCCCCCAGGTCGTCTTGGCGATGAACGCGGCCGAGACGTCGGGCGGGAAGAACTCGCGCACGAACTTCGCCATCAGCGCCGTCGACTCGGCGCTGAAGAGCTGGCGCCAGTCGACCGCGAGGTACGCGAAGCTCGCGATCACCGCGGCGGCCACGCCGACGGCGAGCGCGATGCAGCCGCGGCACGTCGCGATGCGCTCCGGCGCTGCCGCGGCCAGGGTCTGGCTCATGCCAGCACGCGCCGGATGACGACGCTGAGCGCGTCGGCGACGATCACCAGCGCGAGGAAGGTGACGAGGATCGTGCTCGCCTCGCCGCCGTTGAGCATCTTCATCGACTGGTCCATCAGCTGGCCGAGGCCGCCGGCGCCGACGAAGCCCATCACGACCGACGCGCGCACCGCGCACTCCCAGCGATAGACCGTGTACGACGCGAGCTCCTGCGCCGTGCTCGGCACCAGCGCGTAGAAAAGCGCGCCGATGCGGGGGCTCCCCGCTTCGAGCAGCGCGCGCGCCGAGCGTGTGTCGCCCGACTCGAGGATCTCGGTGTAGACCTTGCCGAGCATGCCGCCGTAGGTCACCGCGAGCGCGAGCACGCCGGCGCCGGGGCCGAGGCCGAGCGCGCGCACGAAGACGAGCGCCCACACGACCTCGGGGATTGCGCGCAGCACCGTCAGCACCATGCGTGCCGCGGTGCGCACGGCGGCGCCCGTCGCCTGCCCGGGCCCGGGGCCGATGCGCGCGACCGCGAGCGCGCGCGTCGCGACGACCGCGAGCGGCACGGCGACGACGAACGCGAGCGCGATGCCGGCGGTCGCGATCGCCAGCGTCTCGAGCGTCGCCTTGGCGAGCATCGCGAGGAAGTCGGGCGCGGTGGAGGGCGGAAAGAAGCCGGCGAGGAAATTCGCCATGACCTGCGCGTTCGCGCCGGTGAAGAGCTGCCACGGCCGGAACTCGGCGAGCGCGAGCAGCGGCCAGAGGACGACGATGGCGACGACGAGCGCCGCCGTGCGGCGCGGCGCCGCCGGATCGCGCAGCGCGGCCGCGGGCGGGGTCAAGGCGAAGCTCGACGCGTTCATTGGCAGCCGGGGCGCCTCAGGAGGACGACGTTTGGCCTGCGCCCGCTGGCGTCGCCGAGCACGTCGACGCCTTGCTGCGGCAGCACGCGTCCTTCGGTCGCGTACAGCTCGTGGAGCATCGTGCTCGTCACGGCCGCGGTCGGCCGGTCGAAGACGATCTCGCCGTCCTTCATGCCGATCAGGCGCGGGAACCACTTGAGCGCGAGGTCGACCGCGTGCAGCGAGGCGAGGAGGGTCGCGCTGCGCCCCTCGCTCTCGGCGACGAGCGCGCCGACGCTCAGGTCGGCGAGCGCCGGATCGAGCGCCGACACCGGCTCGTCGGCGAGGAGGAGCGTCGCGCTCTGATAGAGCACGCGGGCGATGCCGACGCGCTGCAGCTGGCCGCCCGAGAGGCGGTCGCAGCGGTCGAAGACGCGGTCGCCGAGCTCGAGCCGGTCGAGCGCGGCGCGCGCGCCGGCGGCATCGCGCGGCGCGAACAGCGACGCGATCGACTTCCACGTCGGCGTGCTGCCGAGACGGCCGGCGAGGACCGCGGTGACCACGCGCAGCCGCGGCGGGATCGGCGGGTTCTGGTGCACGACGCCGATCCCGGTGCGCAGCCGCCGCAGTGCCGTCGCGCCGAGCTCCCACGGATCGACGCCGCCGAGGGCGAGGCGTCCATCGGTGGGCCGCAGCGACGTCGCGAGGACGCGCACGAGCGTCGTCTTGCCGGCGCCCGAAGGGCCGATCACCGCGGCGCGCTCGCCCGCGCCGAGCTGAAGCGACACACCGCGCAGCGCGCGATGGCCGTTCGGATGGACGAGCGTGGCGCCGACGAGGCGGACGCCGAGGGTCGGTGCACGCACTACTTGAGCAGCCCCGCTGAGCGCGCAGCCGCCTCGATGCCGTCGTAGTTCGAGTTCTGCGTCGGGATGAATTTCGAAGCGCGCTGCAGGTCCATGATCTCCTTCATCGCCGGCTGCGCGGGGTCGAGCTTGAGGAAGGCGTCGGTGAGCTTCTTCGTCAGCGCCGGGTCGAGCCCGGGACGCACCGACCAGTTGTAGTCGAAATAGGGCGGCGTGACGGCGAGCACGCGCACCTTCTCTGCGTTCGCGTTGTGGGTCTCGACGAGCTTGTCCAGCACCGACGCGTTGAGGACGCCCGCTTCGGCGCGGCCGGAGGCGACGAAGGCGACGGTCGCGTCGTGCGCGCCCGAGAAAGCGACCGACTTGAAGTCGCGCTCGGGATCGATTCCTGCCTGCAGCAGGTAGTAGCGCGGCATCAGGCTGCCCGAGGTCGACGACGGCGAGCCGAACGCGAAGGTCTTGCCCTTGAGGTCGGCGAGCGTTTTCGCCGTGCTGCCGACCGGGACGATGAAGCGGCTCGTGAACTTCGCGTCTTCGGCGCGTTGGGCGATCGGCACGACGCCGCCGTTGGTGCGATGCCGCGCCTGCACATAGGTGAAGCCGCCGAGCCAGGCGAGGTCGATCTTGTTGCTGGCGAGCCCTTCGACGACCGCCGCGTAGTCGGTGACCGGAATGAACTGCACGTCGAGCCCGGTTTCCTGCTTCAAGTATTCGCCGAGCGGCTTGAACTTGCGCTGCAGCTCGGTCGGCGCTTCGTCGGGGATCGCCGAGACGCGCAGCACGCCGCCCGCTTGGGCGTGCGCGCCGCTGGCCGTGGCAACGAGCGCGGCGAGCAGGGCCAAGGTGGCGGCGAGGGGGCGAAGGATGGCCATGGGTGTGCTTTCGAGCTCAGCGTTGCAGGGCGGCGGTGCGCAAGCCCGTGAAGACGTCGTTGCGGTCGGCAACGAAGAAGTTGCGGTACGCGGGGTCGTGCAGGCGCGCGTGGGTCGCGAACGAGCCGCCGCGCAGCTCGCGATGATCGCCGAACCACGGCCGCGAGTAGTCGGCGTACGGTCCGGCCGCGAAGCCGGGATAGGGGAGGAACGCGTCCGCGGTCCACTCCCAGACGCTCTGCCCCCACTGGAAGCGCGGGTCGCGCGCGGCGTACTCCCATTCGGCGGCATTCGGCAGCCGGCGCCCGGCCCAGCGCGCGTAGGCCTCGGCCTCCCAGACGCTGACGTGGATCACGGGTGCCGCCGGATCGAGCGGCTCCCAGCGCTCGAACCAGCGCATCTGCCAGGCGCCGTC
>DASXXO010000449.1:0-2171 GCA_036503045.1 Caldimonas sp.
GGCCCGGGCGCGGCGGCGAAGAGCCTGTCGGGCGGCAACCTGCAGAAGTTCATCGTCGGCCGCGAGATCGACGCGCAGCCGAGGCTGCTCGTCGTCTCGCAGCCGACCTGGGGCGTCGACGTCGGCGCGGCGGCGCAGATCAGGGGCGAATTGCTCGCGCTGCGCGACAACGGCTGCGCCGTGCTCGTCGTGAGTGAAGAGCTCGACGAGCTGTTCGAGATCTGCGACCGCGTGGTCGTGATCGCCCAGGGCCGAGTCTCGCCAAGCGTGGCGACGGCCGCGGCGACGACCGAGCAGATCGGCGAATGGATGAGCGGCCTTTGGCGCGGCAATCAGGCGGCGAGCCATGCTCCGGCTTGAGGCGCGCCCCGAGCCGTCGCGGGCGATGTCGATCGCCTCGCCGCTGATCGCGCTGGCGATCACGGTCGTGATCGGCACCGGCCTGTTCGTCCTTCTCGGCAAGGACCCGCTGCGCGGCCTCGCGGTCTTCTTCGTCGAGCCGGTGCGAAGCGTCTACGCGCTCACCGAGCTCGCGGTCAAGGCGACGCCGCTGCTCCTGATCGCCCTCGGCCTCGCGGTGTGCTTTCGCTCCAACGTCTGGAACATCGGCGCCGAAGGCCAGTTCATCGTCGGCGCGATCGCCGCCAGCGGCATCGCCATGCTTGCGGGCAAGGACACCGGAAACTGGTTCTTCGTGGCGGTGCTCGCCGGCGGCGTGCTCGGCGGCATGCTGTGGGCGGCGATCGTCGCCCTGCTGCGCGACCGCTTCAACGCCAACGAGATCCTGGTCAGCCTGATGCTCGTCTACGTCGCCGAGCAGCTCCTCAACTATCTCGTCTACGGGCCGTGGAAGGACCCGCACGGCTACAACTTCCCGCAGACGATCACCTTCCTGAAGTCGACGCAGGTGCCGCGCCTGTACGGCAGCTACCGGGTCAACATCGGCGCGCTCGGCGCGCTCGTCGCCGTCGCCGCGTTCTGGATCCTGCTCTTTCGCACCTATGCCGGCTTCCAGCTGCAGGTCGGCGGCCTCGCCCCGGCGGCGGCGCGCTACGCCGGCTTCTCGGCGCGCAACGCGTTGTGGACGGCCCTGCTGGTGTCGGGTGGAATGGCCGGACTGGCCGGCGGGCTCGAGGTGTCCGGGCCGCTCGGCCAGCTGACGCCGCACGTGCCGGCCGGCTACGGCTTCGCGGCGATCATCGTTGCCTTCGTCGGCCGGCTCCATCCGGTCGGCATCGTCTTGTCGGCGGTCCTGATGAGCATGTTCTACATCGGCGGCGAGCTCGCGCAGTCGCGCCTCGGCCTGCCGAAGTCGCTGACCGGGGTGTTCCAGGGGCTGCTGCTGTTCACGCTGCTCGCCTGCGACACGCTGATCGTCTACCGCCTGCGCTGGAGGTCTGCGCGCACGCCGGCGCCCGCGCCGTCGGCGACCGACGAGGCGCTGCTCAGCCCGGTCGTCGCGTCGTCGGTATTGCCGGCGCGCGAAGGAAGCTGATGGACCAGCTCGCGCTCCTCGTCGCCGCGACGCTCAACTCGGGCACCGTGCTCGCGTTCGCCGCGCTCGGCCTCTTGATCAACGAGCGCGCCGGAGTCGTCAATCTGGGTACCGAAGGGATGATGCTGGTCGCGGCGATCGCCGGCTTCGCGACCGCGTTCCACACCGGCAACGACTGGCTCGCATTCGGCGCCGGCGCGCTCGCCGGCGCCGTGCTCGCGGCCGCGTTCGGCGTCCTCGTCATCTGGCTCAACACCAACCAGTACGCGACCGGCCTCGCGCTCAGTCTCTTCGGCGCCGGCTTCTCGGCGTTCGTCGGCATCCGCTACACGCAGGAAAAACTCGGCGAGCAGCACAGCTTCCACATCCCGGGCCTCGCCGACCTTCCGTTCGTCGGCCCGGCGTTGTTTCGCCAGCATCCGCTGGTCTACCTCGCGATCCTGCTGACGATCGCGATCGCCTGGTTCCTCTATCGCTCGCGCGCCGGACTCGTGCTGCGCGCGATCGGCGAATCGCCCGAATCGGCGCACGCGCTCGGCTATCCGGTGCGCATGATCCGGCTCGCCGCAGTCGTTGCCGGCGGTGCCCTCTGCGGCGTCGCCGGCGCGTACATCTCGGTCGTCTACACCCACCTCTGGGTCGAGGGCATGACGGCAGGCAAGGGCTGGATCGCGCT
>DASXXO010000450.1:0-2399 GCA_036503045.1 Caldimonas sp.
TGTCGGCGTACGGCATGGGGCTTGCGGAGCAGGCGGTGCTGCGCCAGGAAGCGCTCGAGCTGGCGCTCGCCGGCGCGCACGCGGTCGTCGCCATGCGCCTCGACGCGCTTGCCGAGCAGGCGGCCGCCGAGCTCGTGCGCCAGGGCGTCGCGCCGACGCGCATCTCGGTGCAGCGGCGCGTCCACCTGCGCTACGAGGGGACCGACTCGGCGCTCGTGGTCGCGTTCGCCGACGAGCGCGGGCTGCAGGAGGCGTTCGAGTCCGCGTACCGGCAGCGCTTCGCGTTCCTGATGCACGAGCGGCGCCTGATCGTCGAGGCGGTGTCGGTCGAGGCGGTCGGCGCCGGCGATGTCGCCGTCGAGGCGCGCCAGGCGCTGGTCGCCGGGCCGGCGCCGGTCGCGACGATGGTGCGCATGTTCCTCGACGGGCGCTGGCAGGACGCGGCGCTGGTCGAACGCGCGAACACGCGCCCGGGGCAGACCATCTTCGGTCCGGCGATTCTCGTCGAGAGCAACGCGACGACGATCGTCGAGCCGGGCTGGAGCGGCCGCGTCACCGCGCTCGACCATCTCGTCCTCGAGCGCACGACGCCGCGGCCGGCGCGGCGCGCCGCGGGCACCTCGGTCGACCCGGTCCTGCTCGAGGTGTTCAACAACCTGTTCATGAACATCGCCGAGCAGATGGGGCTGCAGCTGCAGAACACCGCCTACTCGGTCAACATCAAGGAGCGGCTCGACTTCTCGTGCGCGCTGTTCGACGCCGACGGCAACCTGATCGCCAACGCGCCGCACATGCCGGTCCACCTCGGCTCGATGAGCGAGTCGATCAAGACCGTGATCGCACGCAATGCCGGCCGGATGCAGCGCGGCGACGTGTACGCGCTCAACGACCCCTATCACGGCGGGACGCACTTGCCCGACGTGACGGTGGTGACGCCGGTCTACCTCGAAGAGGGAAGTGCTTTCCCCACGTTCTACGTCGGCTCGCGCGGGCACCATGCCGACATCGGCGGGACGACGCCCGGATCGATGCCGCCGTTCTCGACCCGGATCGAGGAGGAGGGCGTCGAGTTCGACAACGTCAAGCTGCTCGAGGACGGCCGCTTCCTGGAGGACGAGACACGCGCGCTGCTCGAGGGCGGCCGCTGGCCTTCGCGCAATCCCGCGCAGAACATCGCCGACCTGAAGGCGCAGGTCGCGGCCAACGAGAAGGGCGCGCGCGAGCTCGCGGCGATGGTCGCGCAGTACGGGCTCGACGTCGTCAGGAGCTACATGCAGCACGTGCAGGACAACGCCGAGGAGTCGGTGCGGCGCGTCATCACCAGGCTCAAGGACGGCGCGTTCACGCTGGCGCTCGACAACGGGGCGCGGATCAGCGTCGCGATCCGCGTCGACGCCGCGGCGCGCAGCGCCGAGATCGACTTCAGCGGCACTTCGGCGCAGCTCGGGAACAACTTCAACGCGCCGACCGCGGTCTCGATGGCCGCCGTGCTGTATGTCTTTCGCACCCTGGTCGACGACGAGATCCCGCTCAACGCCGGCTGCCTGAAGCCGATCAGGGTGATCATTCCCGAGGGCTCGATGCTCAACCCGCGGCCGCCAGCTTCGGTCGTCGCCGGCAACGTCGAGACCTCGACCTGCATCACCAACGCCCTCTATGGCGCGCTCGGCGTGATGGCCTCGGCGCAGTGCACGATGAACAACTTCACCTTCGGCAACGCGCGCCACCAGTACTACGAGACGATCGCAGGCGGCTCGGGCGCCGGGCTCGTCTACGACGCCGAGGGGCGCCCGATCGGCGGCTTCGACGGCACGTCGGTCGTGCAGACGCACATGACCAACTCGCGCCTCACCGACCCGGAGGTGCTCGAGTTCCGCTTCCCCGTGCGTCTCGACAGCTTCGAGCTCCGCGCCGGCTCGGGCGGGGCCGGGCGCTGGCACGGCGGCGACGGCGGCGTCCGGCGCGTCCGCTTCCTCGAGCCGATGACGGCGTCGATCCTGTCGAACGGCCGCCACGCCGGCGCGTTCGGCGTCGCCGGCGGGCAGCCCGGTGCGCCCGGCATCAACCGGGTCGAGCGCGCCGACGGCAGGGTCGAGGAGCTCGACCACATCGCCAGCGTCGAGATGACCGCGGGCGACGTGTTCGTGATCGAAACCCCGGGCGGCGGCGGTTGCGGCAGTGTCTAAGGCGGCGGCCCCGCGGCGGTTGGGGTTCCGCCGGGCCCCCGACGGCGCGAAGAACGGCGAAACTTCACCCATGAACCGCCATCCTCGCTCCGCACGCTCACTCGTCCTTGCCCTCGCCGCCGCGCTGACGCTCGCGGGACTCTCCGGTGGGGCCGCCGGCGCCGACAACGCGCTCAGTCCGTTCGGCGCCGTCGGCGCCGCCGCACAGGCGCC
>DASXXO010000451.1:0-10540 GCA_036503045.1 Caldimonas sp.
CTGCAGGAAGCGGACGACCGGAGCGTCCTCGACGTCGCTTGCCTCCTGTGCCTCGGCAGGCTGGCTGGTGGCATCGTCGGTGATGTCGAACTCGAAGTCGCCCGACGCGAGCGACTCCATCGCGTCATTGGCGTTCGCGCCTGCGGTCTCGAGCAGCTTGAGCAGCTTGTCGTGCTCGACGATCACCCACTCCGGCGTGAGCTGGGTCGCGAACTTGATGCGCTCGGCCGCCTCCTGATCGGTCGGGTCGGCGCCGCCGATGAAGAGTCGGTTGCCGCGCTTGCCGAGGACGACGACCTGGTACTGCGACGCGAGCTTGGACTCGATGACGTTGCGCGGCAGCTTGTTCGCGTCGATCGCGCTCAGGTCGAGCAGCGGCAGCGCGAGCGCGGTCGACAGCGTGTGCGCCAGGTCGGCGGAGGTCACCCCCCCCGCGGAGATCACCGAAGCGATGAAGCTGCTGCGCTTTTCGCGCGCCGCCCGGACCAGCTCCTCGGCGGTCTTCGAGTTCAGCTTGCCGGCGTGGACCAGCACTCTCGCCACGCCGGAGAGGGCGGAGTGGGGAGCCTCGGCAAGCGTATCCAACGTGGGAAGGCCCGATCAGTGATGCGAAAAGCGAAAGATCATCGCCGATTCACCTGGGGCTGTAAACGTCGCGAACCGCGGCTGCGCCAACAATTCACGCGACCTCGGCACGACGCCGCTCGCTCGCTGCGGCGGGGAGCAAGGCCTGGTCGGGGTGAGAGGATTCGAACCTCCGGCCTCTACGTCCCGAACGTAGCGCTCTACCAGGCTAAGCTACACCCCGCCTCGTGCGTCGGGCTCTAGGACGAGCGCTCGACGGATCGAACCGATAAGTCTAGCAGAGCGTCGCGGTACGACGTGCTTGGCAGCACCTCGAGCGACGCACGCGCCTTGTCTGCTTCCGTGCGCGCCGCCTCGCGTGTGGCCGTGATCGCGCCGGTCGAGCGGACGATGCGGACGATGTCGGCGAGCCGCGCCACCTCGCCGTGCTCGATTGCGTGGCGAACGATCGCGCGCTCGTTTTCGGTGCCGCGCTCCATCGCGATCAGCAAGGGCAGCGTGGGCTTGCCCTCGCGCAGGTCGTTGCCGACGTTCTTGCCGAGCTGCTCGGTCGCGCCTTCATAGTCGAGCAGGTCGTCGACCAGCTGGAACGCGGTGCCGAGCGAGCGCCCATAGTCGGCGCATGCCTCCTCGGTCGCGTTGTCGGCGTCGGCGAGCACCGCTCCGAGCCGCGCGCTCGCCTCGAACAGCTTGGCGGTCTTGAAGCGGATGACCTGCAGGTAGTCCTCGACTGCGACGTCCGGATCGTGCATGTTCATCAGCTGCAGCACCTCGCCCTCGGCAATCACGTTGGTCGCGTCGGCGAGAACCTCGAGGACGCGCATGCGGTTCACCGAGACCATCATCTGGAATGCGCGCGAGTAGACGAAGTCGCCGACCAGGACGCTGGCGGCGTTGCCGAACATCGCGTTCGCGGTGCGCCGGCCGCGCCTGAGCCCCGATTCGTCGACGACGTCGTCGTGGAGGAGCGTCGCCGTGTGGATGAACTCCACCGTCGCCGCGAGCTCGAAGCGCTCTCGCCCGACGAAGCCGAGCGCGCCGGAGAACAGCAGCACGAGAAGCGGGCGGATGCGCTTGCCGCCCGCGCTGATGATGTAGTTGGCGATCTGGTCGATCAGCGCAACCTTCGAGGCGAGGCGCCGCTGGATGACCGCGTCGACCTGACGCATCTCCTCCGCCATCGGCGCTGCCGCTGCGGCGAGGGAGGCGGTGGGCGCAGGCGAGAGCGCGGTCCGCGGCAGGGGCACGACAAGGCGCGTCAAGCAACGAATTATAGAAAGGGAAGCGCACGGCTCGGTCGAGGAAGGGCAACGGTCGGGCGCACCCGAATTCGACCCCGGCCTCACGGGTGACGAGCACCCCCGCCCGTGGTATAGTCGCAGGCTTTCCACGGTGCTCCGCTTTCGTGCAGGAGCGCCCGCGCCCCGGTCGGCCCGGGGCCTCTGCGCGAAGCGCGCGGCCAATCGAAGGACTCACGATGTACGCCGTCATCAAGACCGGTGGCAAGCAATACCGGGTCGCCGCCGGTGAAACGATCAAGGTCGAGCGGCTCGACGCCGAAGTCGGACACGACGTCAAGCTCGACCAGGTGGTGGCGATCGGAAGCGGTGCCGAGCTCGTCTTGGGCGCGCCGCTCGTCGCCGGCGCGAGCGTCGTCGCAAGCGTCGTCTCCCACGGCCGCCACCCCAAGGTCCTCATCTTCAAGATGCGCAGGCGCAAGCACTACCGCAAGAGCCAGGGGCATCGGCAGTCGTTCACCGAGATCAAGATCAGCGCGGTCAACCCGTCCTGATCGCTACTGCAGTCCAGGAGTTTTCGAGAAATGGCACAGAAGAAGGGCGGCGGCTCGACGCGCAACGGCCGCGACTCGCAGCCGAAGATGCTCGGCGTCAAGGTGTTCGGCGGCCAGCTCGTTCCGGCTGGCTCGATCATCGTGCGCCAGCGCGGCACCAGGTTCCACGCCGGCCCGAACGTCGGCATTGGCCGTGACCACACGTTGTTCGCGCTCGTCGACGGCGAAGTCAGCTATTCGGTCAAGGGCCCGCGCAATCGCCAGACGGTGGCCGTCAAGAGCGCCTGACGCTTCTCGCCACCCCGCAAGAGCCCCGCGCGACGGGGCTTTTTCTTGTCCGCTCCGACCGTCTCGTATGACGACGCGTCCGATCGTCCGCCGATGCCCTGAACTACCATGAGCGACTCTTCTTCCCTTGCGAGGTTCGCATGAGCTGGAGCGGCATCATCCTCGTCATCGTCGGCGCACTCCTGCTGGCGAACAACTTCGACCTGCTGTCCCTCGGCTGGCTGCGCCAATGGTGGCCGGCGATCCTGATCGTGGTCGGGCTGCTGTCGATCGTCCGGCCGCAGCACGGACGCCGCCGCGCGCGCGACGACGACCGCATGCCGCCCGCGCCCGGCGAGATCGACCGAAGGCCATGAGGTTCGTCGACGAAGCGAAGATCGACGTCGTCGCCGGCAACGGCGGCAACGGCTGCATGAGCTTCCGGCGCGAGAAGTTCATCCCGTTCGGCGGACCGAACGGGGGCGACGGCGGCCGCGGCGGCAGCGTCTGGGCGCTCGCCGATTCGAACCTCAACACGCTCATCGACTTCCGCTACGCGCGCCGCCACGAGGCGAGGAACGGGGAGAACGGGCGCGGCTCCGATCAGTACGGCGCCGCAGCAGAAGACATCGTCCTGCGGATGCCGGTCGGGACGATCGTCAGCGACGCCGACAGCGGCGAACGGATCGCCGAGCTGCTCGCGCCCGAAGAGCGCGTGCTGCTCGCAAAGGGCGGCGACGGCGGCTTCGGCAACCTGCACTTCAAGAGCAGCACGAACCGCGCGCCGCGCCAGAAGACGCCCGGCTGGCCGGGCGAGCAACGATGCCTCAAGCTCGAGCTGCGCGTGCTCGCCGATGTCGGCCTGCTCGGCATGCCGAACGCTGGCAAGTCGACGCTGATCGCGGCGATCTCGAACGCGCGGCCGAAGATCGCCGACTACCCGTTCACGACGTTGCATCCCAATCTCGGCGTCGTGCGCGTCGCGCCCGAGCAGAGCTTCGTCGTCGCCGACATTCCCGGCCTGATCGAGGGTGCCGCCGAAGGCGCCGGCCTCGGCCACCAGTTCCTGCGCCATCTGCAGCGCACGCGCTTGCTGCTGCACCTGGTCGACTTCGCGCCGTTCGACGAGGCCGATCCGGTGGTGCAGGTGCGTGCGATCGTCGCCGAGCTTGAGAAGTACGACCCGTCCCTCGCCGCCAAGCCGCGTTGGCTGGTGCTCAACAAGGTTGACATGATTCCGGCCGACGAGCGCGCGGAGCGGGTCAAGAAGTTCGTGCGGCGTCTGCGCTGGAAAGGGCCGGTGTTCGCAGTCTCGGCGCTGACGCGCGAGGGGCTCGACGCGCTCGTGCGCGCCGTCTACGGGCACGTCGCGGCAGCGACGCCGCGGCCAGCCGAGGCACGCGATCCCCGCTTCGATCCGGTCGACTCCGATTCCGGGCGATGAGCGAGGCCTTGCGCGGCGCACGCCGCATCGTCGTCAAGGTCGGCTCGAGCCTCGTCACCGACGAAGGCCGCGGCGTCGACAGCGAGGCGGTCGGCGACTGGTGCCGGCAGATGGCCGAGCTCGTGCGCGCAGGGCGCGAGCTCGTGATGGTCTCGAGCGGCGCGATCGCCGAAGGGATGAAGCGGCTCGGCTGGCCGGCGCGACCGCGCGCCGTGCATGAGCTGCAGGCAGCTGCCGCGGTCGGCCAGATGGGTCTGGCGCAGATCTACGAGTCGGCGCTGCGTGCGCACGGCATCGGCAGCGCGCAGGTGCTGCTCACCCACGCCGACCTCGCCGACCGCGAGCGTTACCTGAACGCGCGCTCGACGCTCGTCACGCTGCTCGGGCTCGGCGTCGTCCCGGTGATCAACGAGAACGATACGGTCGTCAACGACGAGATCAAGTTCGGCGATAACGACACGCTCGGCGCGCTCGTCACCAACCTGCTCGACGCCGACGCGCTCGTCATCCTCACCGACCAGCCGGGCCTGTTCTCGGCCGACCCGCGTCGTGACCCGGGCGCGCGGCTGGTCGAGCGCGGCGCCGCCGGTGACCCTGCGCTGGAGCAGATGGCAGGCGGCGCTGGATCTGCGCTCGGCCGCGGCGGCATGCTCACCAAGGTTCTCGCGGCCAAGCGCGCCGCGCGCAGCGGCGCGAGCACGGTGATCGCATCCGGCCGCGAGCGCGACGTGCTGCTGCGCCTCGCCGCCGGCGAGAGCATCGGCACCGCGCTGGTGGCGACGACGGCGAAGGTCGCCGCGCGCAAGCAATGGATGAGCGACCAGCTGCAGCTGCGCGGTGCGGTGGTCGTCGACGAAGGCGCCGCCGCCAAGCTGCGCCACGGCGGCAAGAGCCTGCTGCCGATCGGCGTTGTCGGCGTCGAAGGCGACTTCCATCGTGGCGATGTGATCGCCGTGCGGCGCGCGAGCGGCGAGGAGATCGGCCGGGGCCTCAGCAACTACGGCAGCGCCGAAGCGCGCCTGATCGCGCGCAAGCCCTCGTCGGAGATCGGTCGCCTGCTCGGCTTCACCGGCGAGCCGGAGCTGATCCACCGCGACAACCTGGTGCTGGCCTGAGCGCAGAGCTCAGGCCAGCGGCTCCTTCGGCTGCGCGTTCGCGAGCTGCGCCTGCGGGGCGAGCGTCGGCGCCGCTGCGGCGGCCTCGATCGGCGTCGCCGCGAGCGCAGCACATGCGACCGAGGCCGACGCCGCGAGCGCTTCGCCGCGTCGATGATGATCGCTGTCGTCGCGGTGATGGGGCCTGAGCCCCGAGCGCAAGTAGCGGTTGTGCTGCGCGCCGCGCGGCAGGAAGCGGGCGAGCTCGGTCAGCGCCATCTGGTAGACGTCGCGCTTGAACTCGATCACGACGTCGAGCGGGATCCAGTAGTCGTTCCAGCGCCAGGCGTCGAACTCGGGATGGTCGGTCGCGCGCAGGTTCATGTCGCTGTCGCGGCCGATCAGCTGGAGCAGGAACCAGATCTGCTTCTGGCCCTTGTAGTGCCCGCGTGCGTCGCGCCGGATGAAGTGCGTCGGCACCTCGTAGCGCAGCCAGTCGCGCGTTCGCGCCACGATGCGGACATGGTCCGGAGTGAGCCCCACTTCCTCATGAAGCTCGCGAAACATCGCCTGCTCAGGCGTCTCGCCGAAATTGATGCCCCCTTGCGGGAACTGCCAGGAGTGGGTTCTGATCCGCTTGCCCCAGAACACCTGGTTCTTCGAATTGAGCAGGACGATGCCGACGTTGGGTCTGAACCCATCACGGTCGAGCATAATCAACCCCGATTCTTGCGTTGCCTGGATTATTGCACTGGCATGACGCGAATCAAAGCATCGCGCTCTCGACCGGCCACAGCTCGCATCGCTCCGGCGGCGCGCACGAACGCAGCGCCCGCGCACCGCCGATGAAAGCCAGTCAGTTCTTCGTCTCGACCCTCAAGGAAGCCCCGGCCGACGCCGAGGTCGTGAGCCATCAGCTCATGCTGCGCGGCGGCTTCATCAAGCGCCTTTCGGCCGGAATCTACGCGTACATGCCGATGGGGCTGCGCTCCATCCGCAAGATCGAGGCGATCGTGCGCGAGGAGATGAACCGCGCCGGCGCGGTCGAGTTGCTGATGCCGGTGGTCCAGCCCGCCGAGCTCTGGCAGGAGTCGGGCAGGTTCCAGAAGTACGGTCCCGAGCTGATGCGTGTCAAGGACCGGCACGACCGCGACTTCGTGATCCAGCCGACGAGCGAGGAAGTCATCACCGACATCGCGCGCCAGGAGCTGCGCAGCTATCGCGCGCTGCCCAAGAATTTCTACCATATCCAGACCAAGTTCCGCGACGAGCGCCGGCCGCGCTTCGGCGTCATGCGCGGGCGCGAATTCACGATGAAGGACGCGTATTCGTTCGATCGCGATCTCGACGCGGCGCGCATCAGCTACGACCGGATGTACGCGGCCTACGTGCGCGTCTTCGAGCGCATGGGGCTGGTCTTTCGCGCCGTCGCGGCAGACAACGGGACCATCGGCGGCATCCGTTCGCACGAGTTCCAGGTCATCGCCGACACCGGCGAGGACGCGATCGTCTACAGCACCGGCTCCGACTACGCGGCCAACATCGAGCTCGCCGAAGCGGTCGCGCCGGCCGCGCCGCGCGGCGCGCCGACCCGGCCTCTCGAGAAGACGCCGACGCCCGGCAAAAGCACGTGCGAGGACGTCGCCGAGCTGCTCGGCCTGCCGCTCGCGCAGACGGTGAAGTCGATCGTGCTCGCGACGGACGGGGTCGCGAGCGATGGTGCACCGCGCGAGCCGACCATCTGGCTGCTGCTCGTCCGCGGCGACCACTCCTTGAACGAGATCAAGGCCGCCAAGTTGCCCGGCCTCGAGCGGGGCTTTCGCTTCGCGAGCGCGGCCGAGATCGAGTCGACCTTCGGCTGCCGCCCGGGCTATCTCGGGCCGATCGAGCCGCGCCGGCCGGTGCGCCTGGTCGTCGACCGCGCCGTCCGGGCGATGAGCGACTTCGTCTCGGGAGCGAACGCGGAGGACTTCCACTACACCGGCGTCAACTGGGGCCGGGACCTCCCCGAGCCCGATCTCGTCGCCGACATCCGCAACGCGGTTGCAGGCGATCCTTCGCCCGACGGGCAGGGCGTCCTCGCGATCCAACGCGGCATCGAGGTCGGCCACGTGTTCCTGCTCGGCTCCTACTACAGCAAGAGCATGAACGCGACCTTCCTCGACGAGAAGGGTCAGCCGCAGCTGCTGCAGATGGGCTGCTACGGCATCGGCATCACGCGCATCCTCGGCGCCGCCGTCGAGCAGAACCACGACGAGCGCGGAATGATCTGGCCGCCGGCGATCGCGCCCTTTGCAGTCGTCGTCTGTCCGATCGGCTACGACCGCTCGGCCGAGGTGCGCGAGGCGGCCGACCGCCTGCACGCTGCGCTCGTCGACGCCGGCGCCGACGTCATCCTCGACGACCGTGGCGAGCGGCCCGGCGCGATGTTCGCCGACTGGGAGCTGATCGGTGTTCCGAACCGCATCGTCCTTTCCGAGCGCGGCCTGAAGGCTGGGACGCTCGAGTACCAGGGCCGGCGCGATGCGGCGCCGACGAGCGTGCCGGTCGACGACGTGCTTGCCGTCGTGAAAGGCAAGCTCGCCGCATGACGGGCGTGCTCTCCCCGCACGGGAGAGGGCGTAGGGCTCTCGTCGCCGCAGCGTTCGGCGGGCCGATCGTCGCCGCGATCCCCGGTCTCGCCGCAGCCGGCGCGCAGGCGGAGGAGCCGCTGGCTGACGCGGTGCGCAGCGCCCTCTCGGCGGCGATCGCCGATTCGGCGCCGCCCAAGCCGAGCTTTGCCGACATCGAAGAGCGCCTCGCGCACCTGCGCTGGCTCGGCGCGATGAGCGACCGGCTGCGCCGGCGTGAGACCGAGCTCGTCACGCGCATCGAGTTCCTGCAGACGCTTTGGTACGAGAGCAAGCGTTCCGGCCTGGAGCCTGCGCTCCTGCTCGGCCTGGTCCAGGTGGAAAGCGGGTTTCGCA
Organism: Caldimonas sp.; assembly: GCA_036503045.1. Lineage (GTDB taxonomy): Bacteria > Pseudomonadota > Gammaproteobacteria > Burkholderiales > Burkholderiaceae_C > Schlegelella_A. The sequence continues at coordinate 8,149 of DASXXO010000451.1, forward strand.
AGTACGCGATCTCGATCGCCGGCGCGCGCGGCTACACCCAGGTGATGCCGTTCTGGTCGCGCCTGATCGGCGACGGCGATGTCGGTCGGCTCTTCCACATGCAGACCAACCTGCGCTTCGGCTGCGTCATCCTGCGCCACTACCTCGACCGCGAGGGAGGCGACCTGTCTCTTGCGCTCGGCCGCTACAACGGCAGTCGCGGCCGTCCCGAATACCCGAACGCGGTGTTCGGCGCGCGTCGCGCCTGGGAGCTCAACCCGAACGAGGCGAAGGGCTAGCGGCCGCGGGAAGCCCGGCCCACGACTTGGGCGCCGCGCCCTCGATGCCGAGCAGGGCGACGACGCGCTCGACCGTTTCGTCGACGATCTCGTCGATGGTGGTCGGCCGGTGGTAGAACGCCGGCAGCGGCGGAAAGACGATCGCGCCCATCTCGGTGGCGCTGGTCATGTTGCGCAGGTGAGCCAGGTTGAGCGGCGTCTCGCGCACCATCAGGACGAGCTTGCGCCGCTCCTTGAGGGCGACGTCGGCGGCCCGCGTCAGCAGGTTGTCGGAGAACCCGTGGGCGATCGCCGCGAGCGACTTCATCGAGCACGGCGCAATCACCGTCGCGTCGGCGGCGAACGAGCCGCTGGCGATCGCCGCGCCGATGTCGCCCGGCTTGTACGCCACGTCGGCCAGCGCCTCGAGGGCCTTGCGGTCGAGGCCGAGCTCGTGGTGGACGTTGAGCAGGCCGGCCGCAGTCGCGACCAGGTGGATCTCGCGCCCGGCGCGGCGCAGCCGCTCGAGCAGGCGGACCGCGTAGATCGCCCCCGACGCTCCGGTCACGCCGACGACGACGCGCCCGGAGCCGGCGGCCACCTCAGGCGGCGACGCCCAGCGTCTGCTGCAGCTCGCCCGCCTGGTACATCTCGGTCATGATGTCCGAGCCGCCGACGAACTCGCCGTTGACGTAGAGCTGCGGGACCGTCGGCCAGTCGGAGTACGACTTGATGCCCTGGCGGATCTCGTCGTCCTCGAGGACGTTGACCGTCGTCAGATCGGAGACGCCGCAAGCCTTCAGGATCTGGATTGCACGCCCCGAGAAGCCGCACATCGGGAATTGCGCCGTCCCCTTCATGAACAGGACGACGCGATGGTTCTTGACGAGATCTTCGATGCGCTGGTGAACGTCGCTCATGGTGCGAGGCGCCTGATGTTGTCGATCAGGCGACTGTACCGGCAAACGCCGGGCGAGCGGATCAGAAGGAATACGAGACGCCGAGCTGGACCACGGGCGCAAGCCGCATGTCCCGGACGACATCGTCGAGGCTTTGCGCGCCGCCGACCACGCGCCCGAATCGGACGACGTTGCCCGGGCTCTGCGAGACGACGCCGAGGTCGGCACTGAAGCTCCAGCCGCTCTTGGGCGACAGATTGCTGTAGCCGATGCCGATGTACGGAACGGTCGCGCTGTCGGCGGAAACGTCGGCAGCGCTGCCGAGCGTGCTCGACGAGGCGCCGAACAGGCGCCGGTTGCTTCCGTAGAGCCCGCCCGAAGTCGATGGCGTCGCCGCACTGAGCAGGGGGCTGCGCGCGCCGATCAGGACGCCGCTCGTCGCGCGAAAGCCCCCGGCCGAGGTTTCCGCGGCGGCATTGCCGCCGCCGAGATAGACATCGCCGAGCAGGCTCAGGCTTCCGACCTGCAGGCCGCTGCGTTCGACCGGCGCCAGATCCGCGCGCCAGCCCGGCGCACCGGGCGCCGCCCCGATCCGGCTCTGGAAGCGAGCCCAGGGCACTTGGTCGGCGTTGGGGGCGAGCCCGTCTCCCTCTGCGCGTGCGTCTGCCAGCGCCAGCGCAGAAGCGACTGCGGCACAGATCCAGAGCAGTTTGCGCATAGGACACTCCTTGACCGCCGGGGTGCATCGGGGCCGTGGGAACGGCCGGAAAATCATGGTACGACTGCGCGCCGAAAAAAGCTGTTGGGTCCACGCAGCACTGCGCTGCTTTGGCCCGCCCGCTGCATCTTTTTCACGGGGAGCGAGGGCGGGTGCGACGGACGGTGAAGGTTGTGTCCGCCGGTTAGACGGTCGCCGTTCGGCGACCGGCGGTGGCGCGCTCGTGGCCGGCGAGGTCGCGCCGGGTCTCGATGGCGGCGTAGCCGGCAGCGCCGAACAGAGCGCGCACCGCGGCCCCCTGGTCGAATCCGTGCTCGACGACGAGCCAGCCGCCGGGTGCCAGGTGCGCAGCCGCCCCGGCGACGATCGCACGCAGCGCATCCAGCCCGTCGGCGCCGGGGCTGAGGGCGACGATCGGCTCGTGGCGGAGCTCCTCGAGGTGCGGGTCGCCGGCGGCGACGTACGGCGGGTTCGCCACCGCGATGTCGAAGGGTCGGTCATCGGCAACGGCGACCAAC
>DASXXO010000452.1:0-5540 GCA_036503045.1 Caldimonas sp.
GTCATCGTCGAGGGAACGTTCACCTCGATCCGCGACATGTTCGGCACCTTCAAGTGGGGCTGGCTGCCGATCTCGATGCTGATCACCGAGCGCTTCGAGTCGCTTTCCACGGTGCCGCGCATCAAGGCGCCGCTCCTCGTCGTCCACGGCAGCGAGGACTCGGTCGTGCCCTCGCGCTTCGGGCAACTGCTCTACGAGCGCGCGACCGCGACCAAGCGCTTCATCCTCGTTGACGGCGGAACGCATTCGACGACGAGCTGGCGCGGCACCCAACAGTACCGCACCGCCCTGCGCGAGTTCTTCGGCCTCGGCTGAGCGGCGTGCGACGCGCTCAACGACGCGTCGGATCGAAGTGCTTCCTGAGGCCTTGCCAGCAGCGGAAGTAGTCGTTTTGCAGCTCGGCCGCGTCGAGCGCCTGGCGCGTCGGCCGCCAGACCGCGCGCGTCTCGAACATGAACGCCATCGTGTCCTTGATGACGTCGGGCTTCGAGAGGTCGGCATGGCTCGCTTTCTCGAAGGTCTCGGCGTCCGGGCCGTGGCCCGTCATGCTGTTGTGCAGGCTCGCGCCGCCGGGAACGAAGCCGTCGGCCTTCGCGTCGTACGCGCCGTGCACGAGCCCCATGAATTCGCTTGCGACGTTGCGGTGAAACCAGGGCGGCCGGAACGTGTCCTGCATGACCAGGGTGCGCGGCGGGAAGATCACGAAGTCGATGTTGCTCACGCCGGCGGTGTCGGATGCGCTGTGCAGGACGAGGAAGATCGACGGATCGGGGTGGTCGTGGCTGATCGAGCCGATCGCGTTGAAGCGCCGGAGGTCGTACTTGTAGGGCGCGTAGTTGCCGTGCCAGGCGACGACGTCGAAGGGCGAGTGGTCCAGCTCGGCCGACCAGAGATGCCCCTGGAACTTGGCGAGCAGCGTGTGCGGCTGGTCGACGTCCTCGAACGCCGCGACGGGGGTGAGGAAGTCGCGCGGATTCGCGAGTCCGTTCGAGCCGATCGGCCCGAGGTCGGGGAGCTTGAAGTTGGCGCCGAAGCTCTCGCACACGTAGCCGCGCGCCGCGCCGGCGGGGTCCAGCAGCTCGACGCGGAAGCGCACCCCGCGCGGGATCACGACGATCTCCTGCGGCTCGGCGTCGATCGTCCCGAGCTCGGTGACGAAGCGCTGCCGGCCGAGCTGGGGAACGATCAGCAGCTCGCCGTCAGCATCGTAGAACGCGCGCCGCGTCATCGAGCGGTTCGCCGCATAGACGTGCGCCGCAGCGCCGGTCTGCACGCGGGGGCCGCCGCTGCCCGCCAGCGTGACGAGGCCGTCGACGAAGTCGGTCGGCGTGCTCGGCATCGGCAACGGATTCCAGCGCAGCTGATTCGGCGTCGCCTCCACCTCGTCGAAAGCGCCGACGATGCGGCCATCGCCGATGCGCGCGAACGGCCGATGCATCGCCGAGGGGCGGATGCGGTATAGCCAGCTCCTGCGGTTGTCGGCGCGCGGAGCGGTGAAGGCGGTGCCGCTCAGCTGCTCGGCATAGAGGCCGTACGGACAGCGCTGCGGCGAGTTGCGGCCGACCGGCAGGGCGCCGGCGAGCGCTTCGGTCGCAAAGCTGTTGCCAAAGCCCGACTGGTACTTCTCGGGCGCGGGCGCCTCGCTCACGACGCGCTCTCCAGCACGCCGCGGCGCAGCTGGTCGCGCTCGATCGATTCGAACAGCGCCTTGAAGTTGCCTTCGCCGAATCCCTCGTCGCCCTTTCGCTGGATGAACTCGAAGAAGACCGGGCCGAGCATCGTCTCGGAGAAGATCTGCAACAGCAGGCGCGGCTGGCCGCCCTCGGTGCTGCCGTCGACGAGGATGCCGCGCGTCTTGAGCGCAGCGACGTCGAGGCCGTGCCCGGGCAGGCGCTGCTCGAGCATCTCGTAATAGACATCGTTCGGCGCCGCCATCAGCGGCACTCCGGCGAGGCTCAGCTTGTCGATCGTCGCGAAGAGGTCGTCGGTGAGGAGCGCGACATGCTGGATCCCCTCGCCGTTGAACCTCATGAGGAATTCCTCGATCTGCCCCGAGCCTTTCTTCGACTCCTCGTTGAGCGGGATGCGGATCCTGCCGTCGGGTGCGGTCATCGCCTTCGACGTCAGGCCCGTGTACTCGCCCTGGATGTCGAAGTAGCGGATCTCGCGGAAGTTGAACAGCCGCTCGTAGAAGCCGGCCCAGAACGCCATCCGGCCGCGGTAGACGTTGTGCGTCAGGTGGTCGAGGATGCGCAGGCCGTGACCGACCGGCCGGTGCTCGGCGCCGGGCAGGAACTCGAAGTCGATGTCGTAGATCGACTTGCCGTCCTCGAAGCGGTCGATCAGGTAGAGCGGCGCGCCGCCGATCCCCTTGATCGCCGGCAGGCGCAGCTCCATCGGCCCGGTCGGCATCTCGAGCGGCTGCGCGCCGAGCGCGAGCGCGCGCGAGTACGCCTGGTGCGAATCGCGGACGCGAAATGCGAGCCCGCACGCAGACGGCCCGTGCTCGGCGGCAAAGTAGGCGGCGGCGCTCTTCGGTTCGCGGTTGACGATGAAGTTGATCTCGCCCTGGCGAAACAGCGAGACGTCCTTCGAGCGATGGCGCGCGACCTCGCTGAAGCCGAGCTTGCCGAGCACCGGCTCGAGCGTGCCGGCCTCCGGCGCGGCGAACTCGACGAACTCGAAGCCCATCAGGCCCATCGGGTTGTCGAACAGGTCAGCCATCCTCGGTCCTCCAGCGCCGCCCGCGGTTCAATCGATGCGCTCGAGCTTGGCACGATAGTGTGCCGAGCGCTCGACGTAGCCTGCCGCGGCGCGCTCGATGCCGGCGACTTCCTCGTCGCGCAGCGGGCGCGCCAGTTTGGCCGGTGCGCCGATGATCAGCGATCGCTCGGGAAACGTCTTGCCCTCGGTCACGATCGCGCCGGCGCCGACCAGGCATTGCCGGCCGATCACCGCACCATTCATCACCACCGCCTGGATGCCGATCAAGGAGCCGTCGCCGATCGTGCAGCCGTGCAGCATCGCCTGGTGGCCGACCGTGACGCGCTCGCCGATCGTCAGCGCAAAGCCCGGGTCGGCGTGCAGCACCGCGCCTTCCTGGACGTTGCTGTCGTTGCCGATCGTGAGCGTCTCGTTGTCGCCGCGCGCGCTCGCGCCCGGCCAGAAGCTCGCGCGCTCGCCGACCACGACCCGGCCGATCAGGGTCGCCTCCTGCGCGATGTACGCCGACGCGGCGACCTGCGGCGCTCGGTCGTCGATCCGGTAGAGGGCCATGGCGGTGCGTTCCCGTGTGAAGCGCTCAGTCGAGCGCGATGTTCGCCTTCTTGACGAGGCGAGCGTAGCGCTCCTGCTCGCTGCGCATCATCTGCGCCGCCGCTTCGGGGGTCGACGGGTTGATGACGTTGTCCTGCCTGGCCATCGCGGCGCGCACGTCGGGCGCGGCGAAAGCGGCCACCACCGCGTCGTGTAGACGCTTGACCTCGGCGGCCGCCAGCCTGGGCGGGCCGATCACCGCGAACCAGCCCGCGATGTCGACGTCGGGAAAGCCCTGCTCGGCGATCGTCGGCAGGTCGGGGAGCGAAGCCACGCGCGACTTGCCCATCACGCCGATCGCGCGCAGCGCGTCGCCTTGCAGGTGGCCTTGCACGGCCGGCACGGCGACGACTCCGAAGTCGACCTGGCCGCCGATCAGGTCGGCGAGCATCGGCCCCACGCCCTTGTACGGGATGTGCTTCGCCTCGACCCCGGCGGCGTCGACGAACATCTCGCCGGCCAGCTGAATGATCGTGCCGTTGCCCGACGAAGCGAAGTTGTAGACGCCGGGCTTGGCCTTCAGCAGCGCGACCAGCTCTTTGGCGTTGTTCGCCGGCAGCTTGTTCGGGTTGACGACGAGCACGAACGGCGTCGCGCCGACGACGCTGATCGGGGTGATGTCGGCGAGGCTGTCGTACGGCATCTTCTTGTAGACGCTCGGGTTGACCGCGTGGTTGTTCGAGACGAACGCGATCGTATTGCCGTCGGGCTGTGCCCTGACGAGCGCCGAGGTGCCGGTGATGCCGCCCGCGCCCGGCAGGTTCTCGACCACGACCGCCTGGCCGCCGAGCTCCCTGCTCAGCGCCGCCGATGCCGCGCGGACGATCGTGTCGACTCCCGAGCCCGCGCTGACCGGCAGGATCACGCGCAGCGGCGGCCGGTCGGCGGCGCGCGCGGTCGGCCAGAGCACGGCGCAGGCGGCGGCCGCGAGGGCGAGCAGCGCGCGGCGCGGGCGAAGCGAAACGGACATCGGGGTCTCCTGGGTACTCTCGTGACGGGGCTCACGACCGCACGCGCCGGCTCGGCAGCGCGCCGAGGATCTCGTCGTCGTGCTCGCCGATCCGCGGCAGCGGGCGGCGCACGCCGGGGCGGCGGCCGCCGAGCGTGATCGGCAACAGGACGACCTCGGTCGTTCCGCCGTCTTCGGTCTGCATCGGCACCAGCCCGCCGCTTTCGCGCAGGTGCGGGTCGTGGACGAGCTGCTCGGGCCTGACGATCGGCGCGTACGGCAGCCCGCTCGCTTCGAGCTTGGGGACGAGCTCGGCGACATCGTGATGGCGCAGCAGCTCGGCGAGCTTGGGGATCAGCTCGGCGCGCACGGCGACGCGCTTCTCGTTGCTCGCGAGCGCCGGGTCGGCGGCGAGTTCGGACGCGTCGAGGACGCGGCACAGGATCTGGAACTGGCGGTCGCTGACGGCGCCGATGAAGAGCTGCTCGTCGTTCTTCAGCGTGAAGACGTCGTAGACGCTCCACGACGAGACGCGCGCCGGCATCGGCGGCACCGGCGCAGCGGTCATCAGGTGCTGCTGCATGTTCTGCGCCGAGAGGAACACGCAGTTCTCGAACAGCGCGCTCTGCACTTCCTGGCCGCGACCGGTGCGGTCGCGCTCGCGCAGCGCGGCGAGGACGCCGATCGCGCCGAACATGCCGCCCATGATGTCGTTCACCGAGGGGCCGGCGCGCAGCGGCCGGCCCGGCGGCCCGGTCATGTACGCCAGGCCGCCCATCATCTGCACGACCTCGTCGAGCGCGACGCGGTGCTCGTAGGGCCCAGGCAGGAAGCCCTTGTGCGAGACGTAGATCAGGCGCGGGAACTGCGCGGCGAGCGAAGCGTGGTCGAGGCCGAACGATGCCATCAGGCCCGGGCGGAAGTTCTCGAGCACGACGTCGCTCGTGCCGATCAGCTCGGTCGCCGTGGCGCGTCCGGCCTCGCTTCGAATGTCGAGCACGACGCTCTTCTTGTTGCGGTTGAACGAGCGAAAGAAGCCGATGCCGAGGCCGGGGAGCTTTCGCGTCTTGTCGCCGCCCGGCGGCTCGACCTTGATCACCTCGGCGCCGAGGTCGGCGAGGATCATCCCGCAGGTCGGCCCCATCACCATGTGGGTGAACTCGACGACGCGGATGCCGTCGAGCGGCAGGCCGGTGTGCTCGCTCATGCCGGCTCCGCGGCGCGCGCGCGCCGAGCGAAAGGCCCGGGCGCGATGCTCTGCAGGCCGTCGCGCAGG
>DASXXO010000453.1:0-14179 GCA_036503045.1 Caldimonas sp.
CGCTGCGCGAAGCGGGCCAGCGTGCCGTGTTCATCACCAGCCACGCCGGCATCGGCACGTGGGAATCCGACGCCGACGGCTGCGGGCTCTGGAATGAGCAGATGTTCCACCTGCGCGGTCTCGCGCCGCGCGAGACCGCGCCGTGCCGCGAGGAGTGGATGGCGCTCGTCCATCCCGACGACGCCGCGGTCGTCCTCGAAGGGAGACCGGATGCCGCGGCATCGTTACTGCCCATGGCGTACGAGTTCCGTGTCCGCCTGCCCGACGGCAGCTATCGCTGGCTCGCGTCGCGCTCGGCCTCCGTGCTCGACGAGTTCGGCCGCCCCGTGCGGCGCGTTGGCGTCAACTGGGACGTCACCGAGACCAAGAACGCCGAGATTGCGCGCCAGCAGGCGGCGCTCGCCGAGCGAGAGATTCAGGCCAAGTCGCAGTTCCTCTCGCGCATGAGCCACGAGCTGCGCACGCCGCTCAACGCGGTGCTCGGCTTCACGCAGCTGCTGCAGATCGAGGCGCGCCAGTCCCGCCATGCCGACCAGCTCGCCAAGCTCGATCACGTCCGCGATGCGGGCGACCACCTGCTCTCGCTGATCAACGATGTGCTCGACCTGTCGGGCCTCGAGGCGGGCGAGGTGCGCCTTGCGCTGCGACCGGTCGACCTCGGCGAGCTCGTGCGCCAGTCGCTGCCGCTCCTCCATTCGCTCGCCGCGCAGCACGGCGTGACGCTCGAGACGGGCGGCGCGGACGGCGTCGCGCACGCCGACCCGACGCGGCTGCGGCAGGTGCTCATCAACCTGCTGTCGAACGCGATCAAGTACAACCGGCGCGGCGGCAGCGTCGTCGTCGAGACGCGCGTGAGCGGCGCAGAGGCGACGCTCGAGGTGCGCGACACCGGACGCGGCCTCAACGCCGAGCAGGTCGCTGCGCTGTTCGAGCCGTTCAACCGCTTCGGCGTCGAGAGCGAAGGGATCGAAGGCACGGGCATCGGCCTCACGATCGTCAAGTCGCTGGTGGACGGCATGGGCGGGCGCATCGTGGTCGAGAGCGAGCCCGGGCGCGGCACCGTCTTTCGCGTGACGCTGCCCGCGGGCAGGGGGGCGCAGGCACCGGCGGCCGAAGCACAGCACGTTGCGGCGCGCGGGCGTCTTCCGGTGCCCCAGGAGGGCGTTGCGCAGTGCGGCGGAACGATCCTCTACATCGAGGACAACCACGTCAACGTGCTCCTGGTCGAGGAGCTCGTGAAGAGCGTCGGCCGGCTGGAGATCGTCTCCGAACCGAATGGCGCCGACGGCGTCGCGCGCGCGAAGGCGCTCTGCCCGGATCTCATCCTGATCGACCTGCAGCTGCCCGACTTCGACGGCTTCGAGGTGCTGCGCCGCTTGCGCGAAGATCCGCGCACGCGCGCGATCCCGTGCGTCGCCCTTTCGGCCAACGCGATGCAGGAAGAGATCGAGCGCGGCCTCGCGAGCGGCTTCGTCGACTACTGGACCAAGCCGATCGACTTCGCCATCTTCCTCGCCGCGCTGAACCGCCTCTTTCCCGGGCTCTCCGGCGACGTCGCCGAGCTCGCCCCGCCGGTCGAGCACGCTTCCGGCGAGTGATCGCAACCCGCTAGGAAGTGACCGGCTCGAGCAGCCCGCGCTTCCTGAGCATCGGCTCGGGGCCGGCCGCGCGGCCGCGGAACGCGCGGTACGCGGCGCCCGGCTCGATCGAGTTGCCCGACGAATAGATGAAGCGGGCGAGGCGGCGCGCGACCGCCGGATCGAACGGATCGCCGGCCTCGAGGAACGCCTCGTAGCCGTCGGCGTCGAGCACCTCGGCCCAGAGGTAGACGTAGTAGCCTGCGGCGTACCACGGGCCTGAGAAAAGATGCTGGAAGTGGACCAGCCGGTGGTTGATCCCGACGCCCGCAGGCAACCCGAGCCGCTCGAGCTCGGCACGCTCGAACGCGACCACGTCGACCGGCTCGCCCGAGGTGCGCGCGTGGACCGCCATGTCGACCAGCGCCGAGGCCGCGTAGCGCACCGTCTCGAATCCCTGGTTGAAGTGGCGCGCCCGCTGCAGACGCTCGATCAGTGCGTCGGGAATCGGTGCTCCGGTCCGGTAGTGGCGCGCGTGGCGCTTGAGGACCGCGGGCTCCTGGAGCCAGTGCTCGAACAGCTGCGACGGCAGCTCGACGAAATCGCGCAGCACGTTGGTGCCCGACAGTCGCTCGTAGCGGACGTTCGAGAGCAGCCCGTGCAGGCCGTGGCCGAACTCGTGGAAGAGCGTCCGCGCGTCGTCGAAGCTGAGCAGCGTCGGCTCGCCCGGCGCGCCTTTCGCGAAGTTGTTGTTGTTGACGACGATGGGCAGCACCGGATCGTCGCCGGTGCCGCCGTTCCTCGACTGCTCGCGGTACTCGCCCATCCAGGCGCCGCTGCGCTTGCTCGGTCGCGCGAAGTTGTCATGCAGGAAGAGGCCGATCGGACCCGTCGCGCCGTGCACCTCGTAGGCGCGCACGTCCGGGTGGTAAACGGCGAGGTCGGGACGGGCGACGAACGAGACGCCGAACAGGCGCGCCGCGCAGTCGAAGGCCGCCGCGACCATCGCGTCGAGCGGGAAGTACGGCTTGATCTCCGCTTCGTCGAGGTCGAAGCGGACCTGGCGCACTTTCTCGGCATAGAAGCGCCAGTCCCAGGGCTCGAGCGCCGCGCTCTCGCCGCGCGAGAGCGCCAGCGCGGTGAGCGCCGCCCGCTCGTCTTCGGCGCGCGCGCATGCCGGGCGCCAGACCTGCTCGAGCAGCGCCGTCACCGCGGGGCGGCCCTGCGCCATCGTGTCGGCGAGAGCGAAATCGGCGAAGCTCGGGTAGCCGTGCAGGCGCGCCTGCTCGAGGCGCAACTGCAGGATCTCGGCCGTGACCGGACGGTTGTCGCTCGCGCCGGCGTGCTCGCCGCGCGACGTCCACGCGCGCCACGCCTCCTCGCGCAGGTCGCGCCGTTCCGAAAAGGTGAGGAAGGGAACGATCAGCGAGCGCGACAGTGTCACCACCCACCCCTCGTCGATGCCCCGCTCGAGCGCCGCCTGGCGCGCCGCGGCGCGCACGAACGGCGGCAGGCCGGCGAGATCGCTCTCGTCCTTCAGGGCGAGCTGGTAGCCGCTCTCGTCCGCGAGCACGTTCTGGCCGAAGCGCGTCGTCAGCTCGGCGAGCCGCTGCATCACCTCGGCGTAGCGCTTCTGCTCGGCGGGCGCGAGCTCGGCGCCGGCGCGAACGAAGTCCAGATGGAAGCGTTCGAGCGCACGACGCTGCTCCTCGTCGAGGGCGCTTCGCTCGCGTGCCGCGTGCAGCGCATCGATGCGGGCGAACAGCTGCGCGTGGGTGTGGACGCGACTGTCGTGCGCAGCGAGCAGCGGTGCCATCTCGCGCTGAACGGCCTGCAACGCCGGAGAGGTTTCGCTCGAGGCGAGGTTGTGGAACAGCGCGCTGACCCGCGCGAGCAGGCGGCCGGAGCGGTCGAAGGCGGCGATCGTGTTGGCGAAGGTCGGCGCCGCCGACGCGCCGGCGATGGCGTCGATCTCGGCGAGATGCGAGCGCATCGCCTCGGCGAACGCGGGCGCGAAGTGCTCGGCGCGGACCTCGGCAAAGGGTGGCAGACCGAACGGCCCGGTCCACGGCGCGAGCAGCGGGTTGGTCATTTCTTGCGCTGAATATCCGAAAGGTCGCGGTCGTCGTAGCGGCGGTTGCCGCACGACTTGTTGTAGGCGTCGCCCATCGCCTGGATCGCTTCCGCGCCCTTGTTGTAGGCGGCGACCTTCGCCTCGTAGGCCTCGATCCGCTTGTTGCGCTCGTCGACCTTCGCGTTGAAGGCGTCGACCGCGTCCTGGCTCGTGCGGTCGAGCGTTCCCGACTCCTCGGCAAGAGCGTTCCCGCTGCGGTCGACCTCGGCCTTGTCGGCGGCGATCTCCGCCTTCGCCTTCAGCGCGGCGTCGGTCGCCTTGTTCTTGCGCTGCTCCTGCGCCAGGCAGTCGCGCAGCTGCTCGGGCGTCAGGATCGAGTCCTTCTTCGGCGCCGGCTTGGTGTTGTCCGCGGCGGCAGCACTGCCCGCAAGCGACACGGCCGCGCCGAGCGCGAGCAGCGTGGCGCGAAGAGAGTGCAAGACAAGCGATCGCGAGGTCATGGCAGGGTCCGAGACGGTCACGAGGAAGATGATGCCACCGGCTCGCGCATGGTCACGAATTCCTCGGCGACGGTCGGGTGGATGCCGAGGGTCGCGTCGAAGACGGCCTTGGTCGCGCCGGCTTTCATCGCCACGGCGAAACCCTGGATCGTCTCGCCGGCATCGGCGCCGACCATGTGCAGGCCGACGACGCGATCGTTGGCCCCGTCGACGACGAGCTTCATCAAGGTGCGCTCGCTGCTCCTCGACAGCGTGTGGCGCAGCGGCTTGAACTCGGAGCGATAGACGCGGACCTTCTCGAAGCGCGCCCGCGCATCGCTTTCGGTGAGGCCGATGGTGCCGACGTTGGGATGGGTGAAGACCGCGGTCGGGATGTGCATGTAGTCGACGTGCCGCTCGGCGCCGCCGAACAGGTCGTCGACCAGCGCCATCGCCTCGGCGAGCGCGACCGGCGTCAGCTGGACGCGATCGATCACGTCGCCGATCGCATAGATGCTCGGCACGCTCGTGCAGTAGCGCTGGTCGACGACGACCGCCCCGTTGACGTCGAGGGCGACGCCCAACGCTTCGAGGCCGAGCCCCGCCGTGCTGGGCGCGCGGCCCGTCGCGTAGAGCACCGTGTCGGCGTCGAGCGCGCCGCCGTCGGCGAGGAGGACGCGCGTCGCGCCATCGGCGCCCTTCTCGAGGGCACGCACTGCCGCGCCGACGCGGACGTCGATTCCCTTCTTCGCCATCTCGGCGGCGACGAAGTTGCGGATATCGAGGTCGAAGCCGCGCAGGATCTGCTCGCCGCGGTAAATCTGCGTCACCTGCGCGCCGAGGCCGTTGAAGATCGACGCGAACTCGCATGCGATGTAGCCGCCGCCGACGACGACGAGGCGGCGCGGGAAGCGCGCGAGATCGAAGATCTCGTTCGAGCTGATCGCGCGCTCGCCCCCCGGAACGCCGGCCGGCGCCGGCCAGCCGCCGGTCGCGACGACGATGCGCTCGCTCTGGTACCGCACGCCGCCGACCTCGACCGCGCGCGCGCCGACGACGCGCGCGCGCCCGCGCACGATCGTCGCGCCTGCGCTTTCGAGAAGATCGCCGTAGACGCCGTTCAGGCGCGCGATCTCGGCGCGCCGATTGGCCTTCAGCATCTCCCAGTCGAAGCTCGGCGCGGCGACGTTCCATCCGAAGCCGGACGCTTCCGCGAAGCTCTCGTGATAGTGCGCGGCGAAGCTGTACAGCTTCTTCGGGATGCAGCCGAGGTTGACGCAGGTGCCGCCGAGCGCCGCGTCCTCGGCGACGGCGACGCGCGCGCCGCGCTGCGCCGCACTGCGTCCGGCACGCACGCCGGCGCTGCCGGCGCCGATGATGAACAGGTCGAACCGGTGGCTGTCGTTCATGCGCGAGCGCCGCCGCTACCGAAGCGCCTTCCGCAGGAGCTCGGCGACCAGGCCATTGATGCCGTCGGCGCGTCCGGCGCTGCGTTCGCGCAGCGTTGCCGCGAGATCCGAAGGCAGCTTGCAGGCGAACGGCACGAGGCCGGCGGCAGCGTCGAGCCGGCGCAGCTCGCGCCGGTCGGGCACCTGCGCGGCGGCCTGGCCGAAGCGGTCGGGAATTCCAGCCGCCCTCATCTGCCCGCCGATCTTGCGTCCGAGGTGCTTGTCGAGGTCGGACTTCTTCATGCTCATGGCGACCGTGCCCGTCGTGCAAAGACGCGATTGTGGCGCGCTATGACAAGATCGGCCGATGGCCCAGAAAGCAACCGTGTGCAAGGCCGCGCTCCAGCTCGCCGATGTCGATCGCGCCGTCTACGCCGACCGGCAGCTGACGCTTGCGCGTCACCCTTCAGAGACCGACGAGCGCATGATGGTGCGGCTGCTCGCATTCGCGCTCAACGTTCCCGGCGACGAGCGCGACGGTGCGCTGGAATTCGCCAAGGGCCTGTGGGATCCCGACGAGCCCGAGCTCTGGCAGAAGGACCTGACCGGACGGATCGTCCACTGGATCGAAGTCGGCCAGCCCGAGGAGCGGCGTCTCTTGAAGGCGAGCGCGCGCGCCGAGCGCGTCAGCGTCTACGCGTTCAGCCATGTCGCGCTGTCATGGTGGACGGCGATGGCGGGCCGCGTCGGCCGCGCTGCCAATCTCGACGCATGGCTCGTTCCGTCCGAGCAGAGCCGGGCCCTCGCCTTGCTTGCAGGGCGCGGCATGGAGCTGCAGATCAACCGCCAGGACGGAATCGTCTGGGTGGCGGACGGTACGCAATCGGTCGAGATCCACCCCCGCCGCCTCTCCGCCGAGCGCGCATGAGCGACGCCGCCGCAACCGGTGCCGATGCGGTGCTCCAGTTCTGGTTCGGCCCGCCAACCAGCGCGGAATACGGGCGCGCGCGCAAGGAATGGTTCGCCAAGGGCGCAGCGTTCGATGCCGAGATCCGCACGCGCTTCGGCGCCCTGATCGAGCGCGCCCTGCGCGGAGAGCTCGAGAGCTGGGGCGCCGCGGCGCCGTCGGCGCTTGCCCAGGTGCTCCTTCTCGACCAGTTCACTCGCCACGCGTTTCGCGCCACGCCGCGCGCCTTCGCCGGCGACGCGCGCGCGCTTGCAGCGGCGAGCCGGATGGTGGGCCTGCGCCAGGACGAGCTGCTCGTGCCGTTCATGCGCGGCTTCGTCTACCTGCCCTTCGAGCACGCCGAAGGGCTGGCGATGCAGGACGAGGCGATTCGCCTGTTGACGCGCCTGGTGGCGGTCGATCCCGAGCACCAACCGATGCTCGATTTCGCGTCGCGCCACCGCGCCGTCATCGAGCGTTTCGGGCGCTTCCCGCACCGCAACGACATCCTCGGCCGCCGCTCGACGGCCGACGAGATCGCCTTTCTCAAGCAGCCGGGCTCGCGATTCTGAGCGTCGGCCGCGCTCGCGTCACGGACGACGCGGATTATGGATGGTCGTGGTCGCGGTCCCAGCCTCCTCGGCCCAGGCGCCAGTGCTCGCCTTCTTGCACCCATTGCGGGTGGTGGTAGACGTAGCCCCTGCGCTCGCGTTCCCAGTGCCCCATCACCCAGACGTGGCGGTGGCCGCGCCAATCCCAGTAGCCGGGCGCCCAGATGTAACCGACGCGCGCCGGAGGAACGTATTCATGGCGCGGCGGCGGCGGGGCGACGCGAACATCAATGTACGTGGCGGCGACCGCGCCCGCCGAAAACATCGCCGCCGCGGCGGCGACGAGCGTCATTGTCTTGAGCTTCGAAAGCATCGTGTCTCCTGAGTGCTTCGGATGCCCAGGATCATCGTCAGGCCGCCGTCTGCAGCCTATCGGACACGCACCGGACCCGCTGTAAGGTCAGTCCGTCGCCGCTGTCGTCCTGCGCCGTGTCGCGTGAACGTGGCCGAGCGGATATCAGTGGTTGTCGCGCGGGACGAATGCGCCGCGCTGGCCGACGAGGAAGTCGAGGTCGACCCCTTGATCGGCCTGCAGCACATGGTCGACGTACAAGCGCCAGTAGCCGCCCGCCAGCGGCGGCTGCGGCGGACGCCAGGCCTTCATGCGCTCTTCGAGCTCGGCTTCGGAGATGTCGAGGTGGATGCGCCGGTTCGGCACGTCGAGCTCGATGAAGTCGCCGGTGCGCACCGCGGCGAGCGGGCCGCCAGCGGCCGCCTCCGGCGCGGTGTGCAGGACGACCGTGCCGTAGGCGGTGCCGCTCATGCGCGCGTCGCTGATGCGCACCATGTCGGTGATGCCCTTCTTCAGCACCTTGAGCGGCAACGGCATGTTGCCGACCTCGGCCATCCCGGGGTAGCCCTTCGGCCCGCAGTTGCGCAGCACCATGACGCAGGTCTCGTCGATGTCGAGGCTCTCGTCATCGATCTTCGCGTGGAACTCCTCGATCGTGTCGAACACGACCGCGCGGCCGCGATGCGTCATCAGCGCAGGGGTCGCCGCGCTCGGCTTGATGATCGCGCCGCGCGGCGCGAGGTTGCCGCGCAGGACGGCGATTCCCGCCCCGGCCTTGAACGGCGCCTCGAACGGCTTGATCACTTCGGTGTTGAAGTTCTCGGCGTCGGCGATGTTCTCGCCGATGCTCTTGCCGTTCGCCGTCACCGCGTCGAGGTGGAGCAGATGACCGATCTCCTTCAGCACGGCCGGCAGTCCGCCGGCGTAGCAGAAGTCTTCCATCAGGTGCTTGCCCGAGGGCTGCAGGTTCACGAGGCACGGCAGGTGGCTCGCGAGCCGATCGAAGTCGTCGATCGAGAGCTTGACGCCGAGCCTGCCGGCGATCGCGATCAGGTGGATCACCGCATTGGTCGAGCCGCCGATCGCGGCGAGCGTGACGATCGCGTTCTCGAACGCCTCGCGGGTCAGGATCTTCGACAGCTTCTGGTCCTCGTGGACCATGTCGACGATGCGCCGCCCTGCCATGCGCGCGATCACGTTGCGCCGGCCGTCGACTGCGGGATAGGCGGCGTTGCCGGGCAGGCCGAGGCCGAGCGCCTCGACCATCGACGCCATCGTGCTCGCCGTCCCCATCGTCATGCAGTGGCCGTGGCTGCGGCTCATGCAGCTTTCGGCGTCGAGGAAGTCGGCAAGCCTGAGCGTTCCGGCGCGCACCTGCTCGCTCATGCTCCACACGCCGGTGCCCGAGCCGAGCTCCTTGCCGCGCCACTTGCCGTTGAGCATCGGGCCGCCGGAGACGCCGATCGTCGGCAGGTCGACGCTCGCTGCGCCCATGACGAGCGAAGGCGTCGTCTTGTCGCAGCCCATCAGGAGCACCACGCCGTCGAGCGGATTGCCGCGGATCGACTCCTCGACGTCCATGCTCGCGAGATTGCGGTAGAGCATCGCGGTCGGCCGCAGCAGCGTCTCGCCGAGCGACATCACCGGGAATTCGAGCGGGAACCCGCCCGCGTCGTAGACGCCGATCTTCACCTGCTCGGCGAGCGTGCGGAAGTGCGAGTTGCACGGCGTCAGCTCGCTGAAGGTGTTGCAGATGCCGATCACGGGGCGGCCGTCGAACTGGTCGTGGGGGACGCCCTTGCCCTTGACCCAGCTGCGGTAGTTGAATCCGTCGCGGTCCTGCCGGCCGAACCACTCCTGGCTGCGCAGTTCGTGGGCCCGCTTGCGCGGCTTCTTGGCGTCGTCGCTCATCGCCATTCTCCGGATCTATTCCTTCACCGAGCCGGTCAGCCCCGAAACGTAGTACTCGACGAAGAACGAGTAGACGAAGGCGACCGGGAGCGAGCCCAGGAGCGCGCCCGCCATCAGCGAGCCCCAGTGGTAGATGTCGCCTTCGACGAGCTCGGTGACGACTGCGACCGGAACGGTCTTGATCTCCGACGACGAGACGAACGTGAGCGCGTAGATGAACTCGTTCCACGAGAGCGTGAAGGCGAAGATGCCGGCGGAGATCAGGCCCGGCACGGCGAGCGGCAGGACGATCTTGGTGAGGATCTGCCAGCGGTTCGCACCGTCGATCAGCGCGCACTCCTCGAGCTCGAACGGGATCGAGCGGAAGTAGCCCATCAGCAGCCAGGTCGAGAACGGGATCAGGAACGTCGGGTAGGTGAGGATCAGCGCCCAGCGCGTGTCGAACAGGCCGAGCTGGAAGACGATCGCCGCAAGCGGGATGAAGAGGACCGACGGAGGCACCAAGTAGGCGAGGAAGATCGCCAAGCCCACCTGCTTGGCGCCGGAGAAGCGCAGCCGCTCGATCGCGTAGGCCGCGAACACCGAGCAGACGAGCGAGAAGAAGGTCGCGACCACCGAGACGAGCACCGTGTTCCACATCCACACGGGGTACGAGGTGTCGAACAGCAGCTTGTGGAAGTGGGCCCAGGTGGGCGCGGCGACCCAGAACGGGTTGCCGGTGTGCGAGAGCAGTTCCTGGTCGGGCTTCACCGACGTGATCGCCATCCAGTAGAACGGGAACAGCAGGACGAACAGGAAGACGAGAAGCGGCAGGTAGATCGTCACGAGCTTGCGCGACGGCGTCTCGAGGTACGCCATGCCGACGCTCTCGCCGGCGGCCGGCGAAGAGGCAGGAGGTGCGACGGCGCTCACTTGTCCTGCCCCCCCTGCTGCCAGGCGCGGCGCTGCAGTCCGAAGTAGCTGAACATGATTGCGGCGAGCAGGAACGGCACCATCGCAATCGAGATCGCCGCGCCTTCGCCGAGCGCACCGCCCGAGATCGCGCGCTGGAACGAGAGCGTCGCCATCAGGTGCGTCGCGTTGAGCGGGCCGCCGCGCGTGATGACGTAGATCAGCTGGAAGTCGGTGAACGTGAACAGCACCGAGAACGTCATGACGACGGCGATGATCGGCGTCAGCAGCGGCAGCGTCACATGGCGGAACTGCTGCCAGCGCGTCGCGCCGTCGATCGCCGAGGCCTCGTAGTACGAAGGCGAGATCGTCTGCAGCCCGGCGAGGAGCGTGATCGCGACGAACGGGACGCCGCGCCAGATGTTCGCCGCGATCACCGCCAGCCGTGCATGCCACGGGACGCCGAGAAAATCGATGTATCCGTCGATCAGCCCGACCTTGACGAGCGCCCAGCTGATGATCGAGAACTGGGCGTCGTAGATCCACCAGAAGGCAATCGCCGAGAGCGCGGTCGGCACGATGTAGGGCAGCAGGATCACGGCGCGAAAGAAGCTCTTGAAGCGGATGTTGCGGTTGAGCAGCAACGCGAGCCAGAGGCCGAGCGCGAACTTGATGACGCTCGCCACCACCGTGTAGAAGATGGTGTTGAAGAGCGCGAGGCGCGTGACCGAATCGTTCCAGAGGAACTCGTAGTTCTCGAGGCCGATCCACTCGCCGGCGCGCCCGACCTTGGCGTCGGTGAAGCCGAGCCAGAAGCCGAGCCCGAGCGGATAGGTCAGGAAGACGACCAGCAGCAATGCCGCGGGCAGCATGAACAGCATGCCCAGCGCATTGCGATTGTTCTGCAGTCTCTCGAGAGCCGTCATGCGTCAAAGGGACGACGGCTCGCGATGGCGAGCCGCCGCCGAGTTGAGGGTGCGGGCAAGCGAAGCAAGCGAGTCCCCTCGAGAGGCGAGCTCTAGGCGAAGCCCGCAGGGTTGCGCCTAGAGCCGGTAATAGCGCTCGGCGCGCTTTTGCGCCCGCTCCATGGCCTCCTGCGGCGACTTCGACCCGCTCACTGCCTCGGCCACCATGTTGACGACGATGAAGTCGGCGGCCGCGCCCGCCGAAGCGTAGCCGAGCCGGCCCGCATAGCCGGCCGGCCGCAGGTTCTTGACCGCGTCGCGGTACGCCGTGTTCTTTGGGTCGGCGGTCCACACCGGGATCTTCGTGTAGTAGTCGAGCGGCGGCGCGATGTAGCCACCGGACGCCGTCAGCCAGGGGGTGAACTGGTCCGCTTCCATCATGAAGCGCAGGAACTCCTTGGCCGCTTGCGGGTACCTGGTGTACTTCATGATCATCTGGTTGAGGAACAGGTGCGACTCGGTCGGCACGCCGACTGGCCCGACCGGGAACGGCGCGTGCTGGATGTCGGCCGCCATCTCCCTGAGCTTCGGATCGGTCGAGTTCTTCGCGGCGTAGTAGATCGAAATGCCGTTGTTGGTGACCGAGATCTGGCCGTCGAGGAACGCCTTGTTGTTGTTCGGGTCGAGCCAGGAAAGCGTTCCGGGAATGAAGGTCGCGTAGAGCTCCTTGCCGTAGTCGAGCGCGCGCGCCGTCTCCGGGCTGTCGATCACCACCTTGTTGCTGGGGTCGACGAGCTTGCCCCCGAAGGCCCAGACCAGCCAGTTGCACCACCCGGCGTCGCCGGTGGCGTTGCCGAGCGCCATGCCGCCCGGCATGCCCTTTTCCTTGACGCCCTTGAACAGCTTCAGGAAATCGTCGGTGTTCTTCGGGAACGAGTCGAAGCCCGCCGCTTTCACCACGCTTTCGCGATAGACCATCATCGAGCCGGCCGCGCCGAGCGGGACGCCGAACCACTTCTTGCCGTCCGGACGAAGAAACGCCTGCGTCGCCGGATACCAGCCGCCGTACTTCTTGCCGAGGTACTCGCAGAGGTCGGTGACGTCGAGGAGCTTTTCGGGATAGAGGTTGGCGTCGTCGTTGGTCGACAGGATGATGTCGGGACCGGCGCCGGTGTTCGCGGCGACCGCCGCCTTCGGCCGGACGTCCTCCCAGCCCTCGTTGTCGACCCGCACCGCAATGCCGGTCTTGTCGGTGAAGCTCTTGACGTTGGCCATGTAGGCGTCGATGTCGCCCTGGACGAAGCGGCTCCAGCGCAGGACGCGCAGCGACGCACCCTTCTCCGGCTTGAAGGCGACGCTCTGCGCGTGCACCACCGGCGAAAAGAGCGCGCCGCCGGAACCGAGCCCCGCGACCGCGGCCGCGCCGGCCGAGGTTTCGAGGAACTTGCGGCGGTTGAAAGACGAATCGGTCATCGCTTGGGTCTCCTGTCTGCGTGCCTGTGGTGTCGGTGGTCGCAAGGCGAGCTCGCACAGGCGGCGAGCCGCTCGCCGCTCGCGGCATCGAAGAGATGCGCGCGCGCGAGATCGGGCATGAGATGGATCGTGCTGCCCGGGGCGAAGTCGTGGCGCTCGCGAAAGACGGCGGCCATGTCGGTGGCGCCGTGGCGACATGCGACCAGCGTGTCGGCGCCGGTCGGCTCGAGGACGACGACCTTCGAGGCGATGCCGCCCTCGCTTGTCAGCTGCAGGTGCTCGGGCCGGGTGCCGAGGACGACCGGCTGGCCGTCGCTGCCGCCAGCGCCGAGCGGCGCCGCGATCTGCGAGCCGTCGTCGAGGACGAGCCGCGCTTCGGCGCCATTGCGCTTCAGGATCGCAGGCAGGAAGTTCATCGCCGGCGAGCCGATGAAGCCGGCGACGAAGACGTTGACCGGATGGTCGTAGAGATCGAGCGGCGATCCGACCTGCTCGATCCGCCCGTCCTTCATCACCACGATCCGGTCGCCCATCGTCATCGCCTCGATCTGGTCGTGCGTGACGTAGACCGAGGTCGTGCGCAGCCGCTGGTGCAGCTCCTTGATCTCTCCTCTCATCGCGACGCGCAGCTTGGCGTCGAGGTTGGAGAGCGGCTCGTCGAACAGGAACACCTGCGGATCGCGCACGATCGCGCGCCCCATCGCGACGCGCTGGCGCTGGCCGCCCGAGAGCTGGCGCGGATAGCGGTCGAGCAGCGCGCTGAGCGCGAGGATCTCGGCGACGCGGGCGACCTTCTGCTCGACCGTCGCCTTGTCCTTCTTCGCCAGCATCAAGGAGAACGCGAGGTTCTGGCGCACTGTCATGTGCGGATAGAGCGCGTAGTTCTGGAACACCATCGCGATGTCGCGCTCCTTCGGCGGAACGTCGTTGACGCGCCGAACGCCGATCCGGATCTCGCCCGCGGTGATCTCCTCGAGCCCCGCGATCATGCGCAGCAGAGTCGACTTGCCGCAGCCCGAGGGACCGACGAGCACGGTGAACGAACCGTCGGCGATGTCGATGTCGACGCCGTGCAGCACGACGGTCTCGCCGAAGCTCTTTCGCACCGACTGGATGGTGACGCTGGCCATGGGAATAGGTCGGGAAGCGCGGCATGCGCCGGCGAAGTATGGCAACGCAGGCGCGGCCCGCCATGAGGGCAAACCGGTAGAGGCGCGGGGGAACCAATTCGTATGATGACCCGACCACCATGTTCCATCGCGCCAGCGCCGCCGCCGCGCCGGACACCTTGCCGCTGGTCGCCGAGCGGCTGTCCGACCGGCTCGCCGCGCGCCTCGGCAGCCAGATCGACGCCGGCGCCCTGCGTCCTGGTGATCGCCTGCCGACCGAGCAGCGCCTCGCCGAGGTGCATGGCGTCTCGCGCACTGTCGTGCGCGAAGCGGTGCACCAGCTGCGCTCGCGCGGCCTGGTCCGCTCGCGCCAGGGTTCGGGCGTCTACGTGACCGCGGCGCCAGCGGGCGAGGCGTTCACGCTCGACCTGGCGCTGATCGACTCGATCGACGACGTCCTGCGCGTGCGCGAGGTGCGGCGGGCGCTGGAGGTCGAGATGGCGGCGCTCGCCGCCGAGCGCGC
>DASXXO010000454.1:0-11876 GCA_036503045.1 Caldimonas sp.
CGGACCGATCCGCCGATGTCGGTGCCGACGTGGATCGGCCCGTAGCCCGCGGCCACACCGGCGCCCGCGCCCGCGCTGCTGCCGCCCGGGTTCTTGCTCAGGTCCCAAGGGTTGCGCGTCAGGCCGTGAAAGCTCGACAGCCCCGACGACAGCATCCCGTAGTCGGGCATCGTCGTCTTGCCGAGGATCACCGCGCCGGCCTCGCGCAGACGCGCCGCCGGCGGCGCGTCGCGCGGAGCGGGAACGAGCTCGGTGGCGGCGCTGCCGAGCGGCACCGGCGTCCCGGCGGTGGCGATGTTCTCCTTGATCATCGCCGGCACGCCCTCGAGCGCGCCGACGTTGTCGCCGGCGCTCACGTGACGGAGCCAGCGCGCTTCCGAGACGCGCGCCGCGGCGAGCGCCGCGTCGGGGTCGAGCGCATAGGTCGCGTGCAGGTGCGGCTCCCAGGCGGCGATCCGGTCGAGCACCGCACGCGTCACCTCGACCGGCGAGAGCGAGCGCTCGCGGTAGCGGGCGACCAGCTCGGTCGCCGAGAGATCGTGCAACGCCGTCATCGCCGGGGCGCCGAGCCTATTGCCAGCTCAGCGCGCCGAGGTCGTTGGCGAAGATCGGCGAGCTGCTCCACAGCCCCTTCAGGTGCTTGTTGGCGACCGCGAACTGCGGCAGCTGGAAGAGATAGGCGTTGACGCTGTCGGTCGCCAGCTGGCGTTGGATGTCGCCCAGGATCTTGAGGCGCGCCTTCTGGTCGGTGGTCGTGTTGTAGCCGGTGAGCAGGTCGCGAAACGCCTTCGAGTCGTAGCCGTAGTAGTAGCTCGGATCGCCATAGCGGTCGAAGTCGAGCGGCTCGACATGGCTGATCACCGTCAGGTCGAAGTTGCCCTTGAACGCGCCCGAGAGCCACTGCGCCCACTCGACGTTCTCGATCTTGGCGACGACACCGACCTTGGCGAGTTGCGCCGCGATGATCTCGCCGCCCTTTCTGGCGTACGCGGGCGGCGGCAGCGTCAGCGTGACGTTGAGCGGCGCCTGCACGCCCGCTTCCTTGAGCAGCGCCTTCGCCTTCTCCGGGTCGTACGGATTGACGCCGGTGAGGTCGACGTAGCCGGCGTCGCTCGGCACCATGTGGCTGCCGATGGGAGTGCCGTAGCCTTCCTGCGCGCCGTCGATGATCGCCTTGCGGTCGATCGCCGCGGCGAGCGCGCGCCGCACGCGCACGTCGTCGAAGGGCTTCTTCTTGTTGTTGATCGTCATGATCGTCTTGCCCTCGGTGCCGCCGACGGCCACCGAGAAGCGCGGGTCGCTCTGGAACTGCTTGAGCGACTCGAGCGCGCCGAAGCGTGGCATGCCGTCGATGTCGCCGGCGAGCAGCGCCGCGACCTGCGCCGCGGGATCGTTGATGAAGCGAAACGTCACCTTCTTCATCGGGATCTTCGCGGCGTCGCGGAACTGGTCGTTCTTGACCAGCGTGATCGACGAGCCCTTGGCCCAGTTGTCGAACTTGAACGGGCCGGTGCCGATCGGCCGGGTCGCCGTTGTCGGCGCGCTCTTCGGGTCGAGGATGACGGCGGTATTCTCGCCCATCCGGAACAGGAAGTTGCCGTCGGCATTGTTGAGGACGACGATCACCGTGGACGGGTCGGGCGTGTCGATCCGCGCGATGTTGTCGAACACCGCCTTCTTCGCCTTGTTGGTCGAGTCGGGCGCCTTGGCGCGCTCGAAGCTGAACTTGACGTCGCTCGCGTCGAACGCTTCGCCGTCGTGGAACTTGACTCCCTTTTTCAGCTTGAACGTGTAGACGCGGCCGTCGGGGTCGATCGTCCAGCTCTCGGCGAGCAGCGGCGTGACCTTGCCGTCCATGTTGATCTTGGTCAGCCCTTCGAGCACGCTCATGTGGACGACCTCGCCGATCGCCGCTGCCGCCGCCGTCGTCGGATCGAGCCCGGGCGCCGGCTCGAGCACCATGCCCAGAACGACGCTGTCTTTCCGCTGCTGCGCCGACGCCTGCTGCGGCAGCGCCCAGGCGACGAGCGCGGCGAGCAGCAGCGCGGCGCCGGAAGCGAAGAAGGCGAAGTTCGAGCGAGACAAGGCCATGGCGCGGCTCCGGCGAAAGGGAGCCGCCACTTTACGGGATGGTGCGCCTGGCTCGCTTGGCGGCGGTCTTGCTCGAAGGCTTGGAGCGGCTCGTGGACGACGTCATCGGGGCGAGCTCGCAGCGCCCGTACGCGGGCGACGAGCGCGCGCGCACCAGCATCGCCTGGACGGAGGGCCGCAGCCGCTCGCCGTAGGTCGCCTGCGCGCGCACCGCGGCATTGCACTGGCGCTGCAGGTCGCTCGCGAGCGCGATCGAGACAAACCAGGCGTTGCGCGCCTCGGCGTCGCGGCCGGTGAGCGCGCTCGCGATGGCAAGCGCCGTCCAGTCCTCGATCCGGCCGGTCGCGAAGCGCGGATCCGGCACGGTCAGCGCGTGCAGCACGAGCTGGCGCGCCGCCTCGGCCCGGGGCGGTGTCTCCTTCAAGTGCAGGAACGCGAGGTTGCCGACGACCTCGGAATCGAACGGATTGGCGCCGAATGCCTGCGTCTCGAGGCGCAGCGCATTGGGAATGTCGTTGTCGAGCCAGTACGCGGTGAGCGCGGCATCGTTCAGGCTGCGCGCCGCGTTCGCCTGCGCGTCGGACACGGTCGTGCCGACCGATGTGCGCATCGCGTGCGCGGCGCTGCGGATCTCGCCGCGTCGACGCATCTCGGGCGCGCGCCCGGCGAGCGCGAGCACCGGCGCCACCTGGCGCTCGGCGCCGTGGGCGAGGTGCGGGATGCGGTTGCGCATCCAGTCGGCGGCGGCCGCGTCGAACTCGGGACTGATCGGCGGCGCAGCGACGCGTGGCTCGCCCGTGTCGGGCGACGGTGCCGATGCGCCTTCGTTCGCCGGTGGCGCAGTGCCGACCGACGCTGCGCCCGCGCCGGCAGCCGACGCAGCGGGCAGCGCCGTGCCGGCGTCAACCGCGCGCGCCGGCGTCTTGATTGCCGGACTCGCTGCGAGGTCGCGTGCTGTCGCGGCCGCACCGGAAGCGGGAGGTGCAGCGCCACGCTGGGTCGTACGATCGCCCGCGCTGCGGCCATCGATTCCCCACCAGGCGGCGGCAGCGACGAGCAGCGCGCCCAACCCCGCGCTGGCGAGGATCGGCACTGGTGTCGGTGCGAACGGACGGACCGGCGTGTGCGGCCGCTCCGGGGCGTTCCGAGGCGCGGGCGCGATGTGCCGGGCCGCCGGGGCCGCGGCCGACGCGCCGGTCCGCGTAGCCGGGGTCGACGCTGCAGGTGCGGGTGGCGCGACGCTGGCTTGCCCAGATGTCGGCGCTCGGCGCACTGCGCCGTCGGCGACACGCGCTGCCATGGGCGTTGCGGCCGGCGCAGGCGTCGCGATCGGTGCCCCCAGGACGCGTGCCGGCGTGGCCCACGGTGCCGGATTCGCGAGCGGCGTCGTCGTCGGGCCCGCCTCGGAAGTCGCGCTCGGCCGCGGCGTCTGCGCGGGCATGGCGCTGGCGACCTCTACCGCCGCCGCCAGCGCCGCCGACGCGGTCGGAGGCCGTGGCGCTGAAGACGGCGCATCGACCGGCGAAGGGGTGGGAGTCGCCGCGGCGACCGTTGCGGGCGCGGGCTTCTGCGTCGGCGCGAACGCAGGCTCGCGCCGTGCCGCGCGCGTCGTTCGTGTGGCGACGTTCGGCACGATGCGCGTCAAGGGCATCGCTTCGGCGCCATGCGGCCACGAGCGCTCCGGGTCGAACGTACTGCCCGCCTGCAACGCCGCCGCGAGCTGCGGATCGGTCAGGCGAAGGCCCGCCTGCGCGATCAGCTCGCCGTGCGGCCGCTGCGCCGGAAGCGGCTCGCTGTGGACCTCGAGCAGCTGGCGAACGAACGCGGTGGCCGAGGTGTGGCGCTGGCTCGTCCAGCCGGTCCCGGCGGCGTCGTCGAGCTCGGGCAGGTAGCGCCACAGCATCGCGGCGAGGCTGAAGATGTCGCAGCGCCAGTCGAGCTCGAGGGTCGGCGCCAGATTGCCGCGCCGCCCTTCGTCGAGCGCCTGCAGCAGACGCGGCGACTGGTACTCGTAGCCCGGCTCGCGCGCGAGCGGCAGCGGGCCCGGAAGCTCGACGTCGGGCAGAAGCGAGAACGCGACGTCGATCAGCGTGAGCGCGTCGAAGTTCGGCGCGAGCGGCTGTCCCGGCCCGGGCCGCTCCGGGCCGGCGGGCTTCCACGGGATGCAGACGTTATCGGACCTGAAGTCGAGATGCACGAAGCCTTGCCTGTGCAGGGCGTCGAGCGCGATCAGGCATTGGCGCGCCAGCGCCCACCAGTTCGGGCAGTCGCCGAACACGTAGGGCAGGACGGGTGCGCTGCGGCGCAAAGGCACGAGCGCGGCCCATTGGTCGATCGTCGGCCCGGCGTCGCGGGTCTGCAGGCGTGCGAGGCCGCTGTCGTCGAAGTCGATGAAGCGCACGACCTCGGCAACCGGCGCGTCGGCGCGCGCGGCGAGCCGCTCGAGGATGCGCCACTCGCGCTCGGTCCAGGGCCGGAAGTCGCCGCTCGCGGTCTCGAGGAAGCGCTTGGTGAAGCTGCGGGCCTCGCCTTCCTTCGCTTCCTCGCGGAAGACCTCGACGTGCTCGCCGGTGGTCACGCGCAGGCGACCTCGCCCGAACACCCGGTCGATCTCGGCTGGGGTCATCGTTCGGTATGTCTCGTCTGCCGCGGGTGGATGGAGGGCGCGGCGGACCCGATGATGGCGCAAAACCGCGACTGCTTCGCTGCGCAGACGCCGTGCCCCGGCCCCGCGTTCCGGGGGTCAGGTGGGCGCTGTTGCCGGGGGCGGGGCCCCCCGGCCGGTGCCGAGACCGAGCGCTACCAGGCTCACACGGATGGCGCTGTCGAGCGGCGTCGTCGTCAGGCCGGGGCAGCGGCGCGCCAGGGCGCGACCGTCGAGCGCATGCGGCACCCGCCAGAGGTACGCCATCGTCGCCAGCTCACGCCAGAGCGGCATGAAGAGACCGACGACACGCAGCAGCGGCCACGGCATCCGCCCGTGGCGCCAGCCGCGCGTCGGCGCGACGCCGAGCGCGGCCGCGGCGCGCTCGACCGACGCGAGGAACGCGTCGCCGCTGACCGAATGGCCGGCGAAGGTGAAGCGCTCGAAGGAGGCGGCGTCGCGCGACGCGGCGACGGCGACGACGGCGCGCGCCAGGTCGGGCAGATACGCCCACGCGTGGACGAGGCCGGGGTCGCCCGGATAGACGAGCTTGCCGCGCGCGAGCGAGCGGACGATGACCTGATCGAACCAGCTCCCGCTGCCGGCGCCGAAGAAGTCGCCGGCGGTGATCACGGTTGCGCGCAACCGGCCTGCGGCGGCGCGCCGCGCGAGCTCTTCTTCCATCGCGACGCGGATCCGCCCCTTGACGGTGGTCGGACGCTGCAGCGTCCGCTCGTCGATCGTCGCCGGCATCGCCGCGCCGTGGTTGTAGACGTTGCCGGGAAGCATGAAGCGTGCGCCGAGGCGTTCGGCGACGTCCATGCCGGCGTGCGCCGACGGCAGCGCCTCCTCCTCCCAACGCGTGTAGATCGGGTTGACGGCATGCACGACGACGCCCACCGGCGGCAGCAGCGAGAGCGCCGTGCCGTCGGCGAGTGCGGCGAGCGGCGCGCGCACGAGCTCGGCATTCGCGGGCATTCCTGCCGCCGCGTCGCGACGGACCTGGGCGAGCACGCGCCAGCCGGCGGTGGCGAATGCCTGCGCGGCGGCCAGGCCGAAGCGGCCGTTGGCGCCGAGAACGAGAACAGTGGGGGAAGCGTCGTGGGTCATGGATTGGTCTCGGGGGTGGTGTCGATGGCGTGCAGTCTGCGCGCGGATCGACACTGCCGCTATCCACGTTCGTGCATGGAAGCCATACACTTTCGCATGACCGATTCGCTGGCGCGGTTCGACTGGAGCCTGGTGCGGAGCTTTCTCGCCGTCCTCGACGCCGGCAGCGTGACCGCGGCCGCGCGGCAAAGCGGCGCGCAGCAGCCGACGCTCAGCCGCCATCTCGCCGAGCTCGAGGCGCAGCTCGGGGCGCCGCTCTTCGAGCGCACCGGCCGCGGCGTCACGCCGACCGGCGCGGCGCTGGCGATCGCCGAGCCGGCGCGGCGCATGGAAGACGCTGCGTTCGCCGTCGCGCGGGGCCTTGCGAGCACGCGCTTGGCGACCCGTGGCGTCGTCCGCGTGACGACGAGCCAGGTCGCCGCGACGTGGCTGCTGCCCGCAGTCCTCGCCCGTTTCCAGCGCGCGCACCCCGCGATCGAGATCGAGCTCGTTTCGTCGAACGAACTCACCAACCTGCTGCGCCGCGAGGCCGACATCGCCGTGCGCATGGTTCGGCCGGCGCAGTCTTCGCTGATCGCGCGAAAGCTCGGCGAGATCGAGATCGTCGCTGCCGCGCACAAGTCGTATCTCGCCAGGGCGGCGCCGCTGCGCACCGTCGCGGACCTCGCCGCGCATCGCCTGATCGGCTACGACCGCGACGACACGATCGTGCGCGGTGCCGCGAAGATGGGCCTCGCCCTGAGCCGCGCCGACTTCGCGTTGCGCACCGACGACCAGGTCGCCTACGGCCGGCTCGTCGCCGAAGGCGCGGGCGTCGGCTTCGTCGCCCGCTACAACCTGCGCCACTGGCCCGGCGTCGTCGTCGTGCTGCCGGAGCTCGCCGCCGGCGCGCTGCCGTGCTGGCTCGCGGTGCACCGCGAGATCCGCTCGAACCCGCTGGTGCGAACGGTCTACGACTTCCTCGCGCGCGAGATTCCGGCCGCGCTCGCGCTGTGAAGCGTGCTAGTGCGGACGCAGCGCGGCGAGGTTCGGGCGCGGGATCGGCCGCACGCTCTCGTACGCGCGCGCGCCGCGCAGGACGAGCGCATCGCCGAACATCGGCCCGACGAGCTGCAGGCCGATCGGCAGTCCGCTCTTCGTCAGCCCGCACGGGATCGTGCACGCCGGCTGCTGCGTGAGGTTGAACGGATAGCTGAAGGGCGTCCAGCCGAGCATCGCGCCCGGCTCCATCGGCGCATGTCCCGCCGGCCGCGCGTCGAACGCCGGGACGGCGACGGCGGGCGTCGCGAGCAGGTCCCAGCGCTGCATGAACTGGCGCATGTGCGCGCCGAGCGCGCCGCGGCGCAGCGTCAACCGATGCACGTCGAGCGCGCCGTAGGCGGCGCCGAGCTCGGCTTCGGCGCGAAAGTCCGGATCGGTGACCTCCTGCTGCGCCGGCGTGAGACCGCTCCAGATCGCGTACGTGCCGGCGAACCAGAGGCCGGTCGTGATCTCGAGCGGATCCTCGAAGCCGGGGTCGACCACCTCGACGTGCGCGCCGAGTGCCGCGAGCTGCGCGACGGCGGCGGCGACCGCGTCCGCGACCTCGCGGTCGACCTTCGCGTAGCCGAGCGTCGGCGACCAGGCGATGCGTAGTCCCCGGACGCCGTCGCCGAGACCGATCGTGTAGTCGCTCGGGTCGGGTGGCAACGACGTCCAGTCGCGCGCGTCGGGGCGCTTCAGCGCGTTCATCATCAGTGCGGCGTCGGCAACGCTCATCGCGTGCGGCCCCAGGTGGGCGACGGTTCCCATCGGCGAGAGCGGGTACGCCGGGACGCGGCCGAAGCTCGGCTTCAGGCCGAAGTTGCCGCAGAACGCGGCCGGGATGCGCACGCTGCCCGCGCCGTCGGTGCCGACCGAGAGCGGGCCCATTCCCGCGGCCACCGCAGCCGCCGTTCCGCCCGAAGATCCGCCCGGCGTCTTCGCCGGGTTCCACGGGTTGCGCGTGATGCCGGTAAGCGGCGAGTTGGTCTCGCCCTTGCAGCCGAACTCCGGCGTCGTCGTCTTGCCGAGAATCACTGCGCCCGCCTCGCGCAAGCGTGCGCTTGCCGGCGCGTCGACGTCCCACGGGCCGGCGCGGTCGACCGTGCGCGAGCCGCGCAGCGTCGGCCAGCCGGCAGCGAGGATCAGGTCCTTGATCGACACCGGGACGCCGTCGAGCTCGCCGCACGGCACCCCTTTGCGCCAACGCGCCTCGCTCGCGCGCGCGGCGGCGAGCGCCTCGTCGGGCGCGAGATGGCAGAACGCGTTCAGGACCGGGTTCAGCCGCTCGATCCGGTCCAGCACCGCGCGCGTCGCCTCGACCGGCGACGCATCGCCCGAGCGGTAGAGGGCGAGCAGCGCCAGCGCGCTGCAGTCGGCGAGGTCGGTGGCGGTGGTCACGGGGCGGTTCTCCAGCGGGGCGTTGTGCGCCGCGATCATCGCCGACTGCCGAGCCGATGTCGCGCGTCGCTGCGGGGGCCGGGCACACTCCGGCACGTTCTCTAGCGCCCACTCCTTCCATGCCAGACCTCGTGTCCTTGCCCGACGCCCTGTCTCGCCGTCGCGCGCTCGCGCTGCTTGCAGCGTCGGGCGCCCTCGCCGCCACCGGCTGTGCAGCGCGCGCGCCGGCGTCCGGCGCGAATGCCGCCGCGCTCGCGCCGAGCGGCCGCTTGCGCGCCTCGATCAATCTCGGCAACCCGGTCCTGGCGCGGCGCGACGCCGCCGGCGCGGTCGAGGGCGTCTCGGTCGACCTCGCGCGCGCGCTCGGCGCGGAGCTCGGCGTGCCCGTCGATCTCGCCGTCGTCGATGCGGCGGCGCGCTCGGTCGAGACGGTCGCAGCCGGCCAGGCCGACGTCGGCTTCTTGGCGATCGATCCGCTGCGCGGCCAGGGCATCCGCTTCACGCCGCCGTACGTGCTGATCGAAGGCGCCTACCTCGTTCGCACCGACTCGCCGCTGCGCGACAACGCCGAGGTCGATCGGGCGGGGACGCGAATCGTCGTCGGCCGCGGCAGCGCCTACGACCTGTTCCTCACCCGTACGCTGAAATCGGCCGAGCTCGTGCGCACGCCGACGTCGCCGAAGGTCGTCGACGAGTTCCTGGCCCGGAAAGCCGACGTCGCCGCCGGCGTCAAGCAGCAGCTCGAGGCCGACGCGCGCCGCGTCGGCGGCGTCCGTCTGCTGCCCGGCCGCTTCATGGTGATCGAGCAGGCGATGGGAATTCCGTCGGCGCGCTCCGACGCCGCGCTGCAGGCGCTCGTCGGGTTCGTCGAGCGTGCCAAGGCAAGCGGCTTCGTCGCCGCGGCGCTGGCGCGGCACCGCATCGAAGGCGCGGTGGTCGCGCCCGCCGCCGGCTGAGCAGGCGCGAGGCGCGTCAGGAGTAAAGCGCTGGCGACTCAGCCGGCAGCGGCCAGCAGCGCGGTGAACGCGGCGTCTGCCTGGCGCGTGTTGCCGCGCCCGACTTCCACGATCGGCGGCATCGCGTCGGCCGGCAGGGTGCGCGCGAGCAGCGCACGATCGGTGCTCGCGTCGACGATGAGGACGACGCGATCGGGGCTCGTCCGCGCCGCGAGCTGCTGCAGCTCGAACTCGGCGCCGTGCCGCTTGGCCGTGAAGCCGCGCACATCCATGACGATCGCATCGGCGCGCGTGATCAGCGCGACGACCGTTGCCTGCCAAGTGTCGTCGCGGCAGCAGAAATCGCTAATGCGGTAGCGGCCGTCGTGGTCGGGCTCGACGTCGAGCGTCGCCAGGCGCTGCACAAGATCGTCCCGCGAGGTGACGAAGCTTTCGGCGATGCGTCCGGTCGCGAAGCGCAGCAGGTCGCCGGGATCGACGGTCTCGGCCGCTGCATCTGGCGCAGCGATCGTCGTCACGGGGCCGAAGCGCTGCCAGCGCGACGCGATCCGCTCGAACAGCGCACCGGTGCGCGCGCGGTCGCCGAAGACGCGCAGCACGAGCAGCATCCGGCGCGGTAGCGCGGGCAGACCGCGCTCGGCCCACGCCAGGGCGCGCGAGAGCAGGAACGGAAACAGCACGTACGCGACCGCAGCAACAGCGACGATTTGCACCAGATACCCGGAGTTGGGATGTGCGCTCACCAGGTCGACCGCATGTACGGCCACGAACGTCAGCCACCAGCTGTGGGCGAGCAACTGCGCGTCGGAAAAGCGCTTCGCGTCGTAGCCGCGCGCGAGCGTCTTCAGCCGCCACCATGCGACGAGTCCGACCGGCAGCGCGAGAACGACCGCGCCGATGTCGCTCCCGCCCGCGAGCGCCCAGGGCGCGCTCCACTGCATGTCGTCGAGCACCTGCGTGACGCGCAAGCCGAGCAACGGCGCCACCGCGAACACGAGCAGGCCGGCGAAGACGAAAGGAGCGACGCCGCGCACGCGTCGCGCGCCGATCGCTGCGGCAAGGAGGAGCGGCAGCGCGAGCGTGATCGCGGCGAATTCGACGAATTCGACGAAGTCGAATAGTTGATCGAGTGTCGGCGCCTTGCCGAAGAAGGGGCGCTGCAGCATCGAGACGACGACTGAAATTGCCGCGAATCCGCACAGGGCCGAGACGCCGAGCAAGATCGTTCGCGGGAATGGAAGCGCCGTGAGCACGCCGACCATCGGCACGGCCATCAGCGTCGCAGTGGCGGCGAAGAGCCACAGAGACGCTGGCGTGATCGGGAATTCGTCGAGAACGGCGTGATGGACCGCGATCAGCAGCGCGGGCGGGAACAGCGCGGCGACGACGGCGATCATGACGCGGCGCCGCATGCGTGCTTCCCAAGCGAGCTTTGCTTCTGCGCCAGGCGCCGTCGCTGGCACGACGCGCTGCCGCGGCCCGCGTGGCGGCGCGAGAGGCATCGCCGCACCGACCTTGCTCTGCATGCCGGCGAGCACGGCGCGGCGATAGCGCCAGAGCACGAGCGGTGCGACGAGCGCCGTCAAGAGCATCACGTTCAGGAAACGGAACATGAGCTCGCCACCCACCATCGACCGGCTCCCGCTGCCTCGCTACGATAACGCCGGAGGCGCACGGTCATGGTCATCTCGTCGTCGCGCTGGCGCGAAAGCTGGCGCGTCTTCGCCTACTCGGCAGCGGCGGCGCTCGCGTTCATTGCGCTCGAGCGTCTTGAGTTCGCGCTGTTCGATTTCGCCGGCCCCGCCAGGCTCCTCGCGCTCACGAGCAACAAGGCCGACGACGATCGCCTCGCCGCCGAAGCAAAGGACGTGGCGGCGCGCTCGCGCGCCGCGGCGGCGATGCTGCCCTCCGGCCATCGTCTCTCGGCTTTCCGGCTCGGCTACGAAGTCGGCTGGGCGAGCGTGTTCGCCGGGTCGTACGCGATGTCGGCTCCGAACATCCAGGCACGGGCGGCGGAGATCGCCGACGCGCACCTGGCGATCGCCCGCGCGCAGGCGGGCGCGATCGGCCTCGACGCAGCCGGTGTCGTCGCATTGACCTCGCGAACGCCCACTGACTACGCTCGTCTCCAGGATCGTTTCGAGGCCGACGAGAGCGGCCTCGCCGGACGTGTCGAAGCACGCCTCACGCCGCTCCACCGCGAGCTGTTCCTGCTCGGGGTGAGCGTGGGCAGCAACGCGGCGATGGTGGAGGGCAGTCGCGGCCAGCTCAGCTCGCCGCAGGTCGCGTCGATCCACCGTCACGCCACGCTCGCCGGGGTCGCCCCTGCGGCCTGGCAGCCGCTCGTGGTCGACCATGGCAGGGCGGCTCCGGCGGCGGTGCTCGACCAGCATCGGCTCGCGGTCGCGGGCGTGATGGCGGCGATCGTCGCCGGCGAGGCCGAGGCGAGCGCTTCCGCCCCGCGCTGACGAGATCAGCTCGCGAGCGGTTGCTGCAAGCCGCGCCGCACGAGGCGCGGATCGAAGACGTCGCGCAGTCCGTCGCCGAGCAGATTGAACGCAAGGCTTACCAGCAGAATCGCGATACCCGGAATTGTCGCGACCCACCACGAATCGAGCAGCACGTTGCGCCCGGACGCCACCATAAAGCCCCAT
>DASXXO010000455.1:0-7991 GCA_036503045.1 Caldimonas sp.
AGAAGGGCTACTTCAGGGACGCCGGGCTCGACGTCGAGCCGCTCAAGTTCGCCGGTGCGCAGCAGGTGATGGAAGCGATGCTCGCGGGCCGCTCCGACGGCAGCGCCAACGGCACCGGCTCGGCCAACCTCGCGATCGGCGAGATCGCCCAGCCGGGCCTGTTCAAGATCTTCGCGACCAACCCGAGCAACGCCAAGTACGTGCTCGAGGAGTTCCTCGTCCCGAAGGACAGCCCGATCAAGACGTTCGCCGAGCTGAAGGGCAAGCGCGTCGCCTCCGGGCCCGGGATCCAGAACGTGACGCTCGCCAAGACGATCCTCGAGCGTGCCGGTGCGGGCGCGATGAGCGTCACCGAGCTGCCGATCGGCCAGCACGTCGCGGCGATCGCCGCCGGTCAAGTCGACGCCGTCTACACGCTCGAGCCGACCGGCACCGTCGGCCGGCTGAACCGAACGACGCGCGTCCTCGAGGCGGGCGTCGTCGCCCACTATGTGCTGGGCGATCCGCTCGCGCCTTGGCACGGTGGCTCGGCAAGCCTGACGACCGAGTTCATCAAAAAGTACCCGGCCGAGGCGAAGAAGTTCATCGCCGCCTACGCGCGCGGCATCGAGCTCGTGCGCACGAAGCCGGACGAAGCGCGCCAGTTCATGAAGGGCTACACCGCGATCGAAGGGCCGCTCACGGCCGAGGTGCCGCTTGCGTCGTACCTGCTCTGGAACGAGTTCAAGGCGAGCGACGTCGCCTACTTTCAGAAGTTCTACGACCTGTTCTCCGAAAAGGGCATCTTCGACAAGCGCGTCGTCGTCGAGCCGATGCTCTTCAAGGGGTGACGCCATGGCAAACGCACCGTCCGGCGCCGTCGCCGCCGCACCCTGGAGCGCGACCGGCGACGTCGCGAAGGCTCCGCCGCGCGGGTTCCCCTGGGCGCGCTTGCTGCCCGCGCTGGGGCCGGTCCTCCTCTTCGTCGCCTGGGATCTGGTCGTCCGCCTCGGCTTCATCAAGCCGATCTTGCTGCCGCCTCCGCAGGCGACGCTCGCCGCGCTCGTCAGCGGGCTGGCCGGCGGGCCGCTCCTTGGCGACTTCGCCGTCACAGTGCTGCGCACGCTCGAGGCGTTCGGGATTGCGGCGCTGATCGGCGTTCCACTCGGCGTCCTGCTCGGCAGCAACGAGAAGGCTTACCGCAGCGTCGAGTTCCTGATCGACTTCTTTCGCTCTACGCCGTCGTCGGCGCTGATTCCGCTGTTCCTGCTGATCTTCGGCATCTCCGACATCAACAAGGTCGCGATCGCCGCGTTCGGCGCGCTCCTGATCGTCGTCTTCAACAGCGCCTACGGCGTGATCAACGCGAGGAAGCAGCGCGTGATGGCGGCGCGCGTGATGGGCGCGACGCGCGCGCAGGTGTTCAAGGACGTGCTCGTCTGGGAGAGCCTGCAGCCGACCTTCGTCGGTTTGCGCTCGGCGGTGTCGATGGCGCTCGTCATCGTCATCGTCGCCGAGATGTTCATCGGCTCCGACAGCGGCCTCGGCCACCGCATCATCGATGCGCAGCAAGTCTTGAACGTGAAGAGCATGTACGCCGCCATCCTCGCCGCGGGCGCGCTCGGCTACGCGCTCAACGTGCTGTTCCTCGTCGCCGAACGCAAGATCGTCCACTGGAGCGGAAGATGACCGAAGTCCTGAATCCGCCGGTCGTCGCCGATGTGCCGGTGCGACCTTTCGAGCCCGGCCCGTCGGGCACGCACATCACGATCCGCGGCCTCACCAAGTACTTCGCGAGCTGGCCGCTCTACGAGGACTTCGACCTCGACATCCCCAAGCACCGCATCGTCTCGGTGTTCGGGCCGAACGGCTGCGGCAAGTCGACGCTCATCAACATGATCGCCGGGCTCGTTCCGATCGACGCCGGCCAGATCCTGTTCGACGGAAAGTCGCTCGCCGACACCAAGATCGGCTACGTCTTCCAGAACTACCGCGAGGCGCTCTTCCCGTGGATGCGGACGATCGACAATATCGCCTATCCGCTCAAGCTCGAGGGACGCTCGAAGGCCGAG
Organism: Caldimonas sp.; assembly: GCA_036503045.1. Lineage (GTDB taxonomy): Bacteria > Pseudomonadota > Gammaproteobacteria > Burkholderiales > Burkholderiaceae_C > Schlegelella_A. The sequence continues at coordinate 2,052 of DASXXO010000455.1, forward strand.
GTCGACCGCCGCATGGCCGAGCTCGTCGCATCGTTCGACGTCAAGTTCGACCTGCACCGCTATCCGTACGAGCTCTCGGGCGGCCAGCAGCAAACCGCGTCGATCATGCGCGCGCTCGCGCCCGGCCCCGAGGTGCTCTTCCTCGACGAGCCGTTCTCGGCGCTCGACTTCGAGATGACGCTCTTCATCCGCGAAAAGCTCCAGCAGGTTTTCATCGAGACCGGCACGACGATGCTCCTCGTCTCGCACGACCTCGAGGAGGCGGTCTATCTCGCCGACCAGGTGCTGCTCCTGACCAAGCGCCCGACGCGCGTCGCCGAGATCTTGCCGTACGACGACGCGCGGCCACGCACCGTCGCGACACTTTCCGAGCCGGGCTTCGTCGCCGCGAAAAAGCGTAGCCTCGAGATCTTCCAGCGTGAGGTGCGACGCTAGCCAGATGGAGCCGGCACGGATCGAGGCCTGCGTCGACGCGGCAGCGGCCGCGCTCGGGCTGCCGATCGCGCCGGCGACGCCATGTGGCGCGCCGCTGATCGGCAGCGAGATCCTGGAATTGAACCGACGGCGCTTGCCGATGCGAGCCAGCCTCGGTCTCTTGACCCAGCCGATCTCGTTCATCGGCTTGCCGGTCTGCGCGGCGCCGGTCGCCGGTGTCGACCCCGCGCCGCTGATCGGCGTCCAGATCCGTCGCCGCGCCATGGCGCGAGGACCTCGTCCTGCGCGTTGGGCGCCATCTCGAGCGCGCGGGCCTGGCGCGCGCGCCGGTCGCGCATCGGGCGGAAGCGTCATGAGCGTCGAGGTGAACCGACCCGACGTGCTCGCCGAAGTCGCAGCGGTCTTCGCCCGCTATGAGGACGCGCTGGTCCACAACAACGCCGACGTCCTCGACGCGCTGTTCTGGCACTCGCGGTCGACGGTGCGCTACGGCGTGGGCGAGAACCTGGTCGGCACCGACGCGATCCGTGCGTTTCGCGCGGCGCGGCCTTCGAAGGGTCTCGCGCGGACCCTGCGCGCGACCGTCATCACGACTTCCGGCAGCGACTTCGCGACCGTGAGCACCGAGTTCGAGCGCGCCGGCAGCGCGGGGGTCGGCCGGCAAAATCAGACCTGGGTTCGCTTCGAAGGCGGCTGGTGCGTCGTCGCCGCGCACATCAGCGTGCTCGCGCCATGAGGGTGGCAGCGCTTGCGAGCGACGGCGTCGGCACGACGCTGCCGGGTCGTGCCGGCAAGCTGGCCGAGCACGTCTACGACGCGATCAAGGCGCAGCTCCAGGACTTCCGCCTCGTCGCAGGCGATCGCTTCTCCGAGGCCGAGCTGGGCCTTCGCCTCGGCGTCAGCCGGACGCCGGTGCGCGAGGCGCTCTTCCGCTTGCGCGACGAAGGATTCCTCGGTGTCGAGTCGAAGCTCGGCTGGCACGTTCTGCCGATCGACTTCGATCGCCTCGAGCAGCTCTACGACTTGCGCCTGGTCCTCGAGCTGGCGAGCATCGCGCGCCTTTGCGCCCGCGCCGGCGTGCCCGGCGAGCTGGAGGGGTTGAAGGCGATCTGGCTCGTTCCGCCTGCCGAGCGTCTCGCTGATGGGCGCGTTCTCGGCATGCACGACGAGCGTTTCCACGCGGCGCTCGTGCGCGCGACCGGCAACGACGAGATGGCGCGCGTCCATTGGGACGTGACCGAGCGCATCCGCATCGTTCGCCGGCTCGACTTCACGCGCGCGAACCGCATCGAGGCGACCTACGTCGAGCATGCGAGGATCCTGCGCGCGGTGATGCAGAAGAAGGTCGACCAGGCGCAGCTGTTGCTGAGGACGCACATCGAGCAGAGCAAGGCCGAGGTGCGCAAGATCACCCTGCACACGCTGGCGGAGGCGCGCGAGCGCGCCGCGCGCTGAGCTCAGGCGGGCGCGACTCCGCCGGTCGCGACTCCGCCGGTCGCGGCGCCGCGCACCTCGACCACGCCTTGCGCGGGCGTCGCGCTCCCGGCCGCGGCCGCCCGTGCGGCTTGCGCGCGCATGTCCTCGGTCGTCTCGCCTCGCCCGTCGGGGCGCCAGCCGGGCGGCATCGCGAGATGGCCGACCACCGCGCGCAGGCTCCGCGCTGCGAGCAGGTCGCGCGCGAGAGTGGACCATTGGTAGAGCTCGATCCTGAGGGGGTTGTAGCCTTTCATCGGCACGACCAGGCCGTAGCGGCACGGCACGTCGTCGCGCTCGGCGCGGTAGGTGCCGAACAGGCGGTCGAAGACGATCAGCACGCCGCCGTAGTTGGCGTCGAGGTACTCGAGGTTGGCGGCGTGGTGGACGCGGTGCGCCGACGGCGTGTTGAGGACGAGCTCAAGCCAGCCGAGACGCGGGATCCAGGTCGCGTGGATCCAGAACTGGTAGAGCAGGTTGAGCGACAACATCTCGAAGACGACGCGCGGCTCGAAGCCGAGCCAGACCAGCGGCACGTAGAACGCCGAGGCTCCAGTCGCCCGGCCGAGGACACCGATGCGGTACGCGGCCGAGAGGTTGAGCTCGTTTGACGAATGATGGACCGCGTGGTTGCACCAGAACCAGCGCACCCGGTGCGCGGCGCGGTGGTACCAGTAGTAGCAGAACTCCTGGCCGAGAAAGAGCGCGAGCAGCGCAGTCCAGTGGTCGAGCGCTACTTGTCCGATCCGATGCTGGTAGGCGAAGCCGATCAGCGGCGTCGCGATCGACAGCGGCAGGAACAGCTGCACTGCGACGCGCGCGAACAGGTCGAACAGCGAGACCGCGCTGGCGCGCCAGTCGTACGAGCGCACGCGCGCGAGAACGAGCGCCTCCGCGAGCGAGGCGACGACGACGGTCGGCAGGGCGACGAAGAGGAGGAACTTGTCGAGGCTGTTCAGCACGCGCACATTGTCGACCAACGACCGCGCCGGCAACCCCGTTCGTTTCGGCCGGCGCGTGAAGAAAAGTTGAAGCTCGCAGGCCGGCTGGTCAGCCCGCGTCGACGCCGACCGGCTCCTCGCCGAGCACGGTGCAGCGGCGCACGACACGCCGCTCGATGCGCGGGTCGTATTCGGTCGCGCGGTGCATCAGGCAGCGGTTGTCCCAGACGATCAGCTCGTGCGGCCGCCAGTGGTGCTCGTAGGTCAGGTCGGGATGGATCGCGAGCGCGTTCAGCTCCTCGATCAGCGCGCGCCCTTCGTCGTACGCCATGCCGACGATCGATTCGGCGTGGTCGCCCAGGTAGAGGCATGTGCGGCCGGTCTCCGGATGCCGACGCACGATCGGGTGCTCGGCCGGCGGCGCCTCGCGCTTCTGCGCTTCGGTCATGAGGTCGGTGCCGTGCCGGCGGGTGCGCGAGAAGTCCAGGTTGTGGATGGCGCTGAGGCCGGCGATGCGCCGCTTCCAGTCCTCGCTCAGCCGCGCGTACGCGCCGTACATGTCGCAGAAGTGCGTCTCGCCGCCGTGCGCCGGGACGATCTCGCCATAGATGATCGTTGCCTGGCCGGTGACGCGCCGCCAGGAGCCGTCGGTGTGCCAGAAGAGCGTCCCCTTGTCCGGATGCTTGCCGTCCGGATTGCCGTTCGCGTCGAGGTTCGAGAGCCGGTAGAGCTCCGGAAAGCCGTCGGCGTGGTACATCGACATGACGTGCACCTGCACCTCGCCGAAGTGGCGTGCGAACGCGACCTGCGCGCCCGGCGGCAGCTTGTGAGGCGGGAAGACGAGCACCTGGTGTTCGAGGAACGTGTCGTAAAGCGCTCGGAAATCCTCCGGCGAGACGCCCTGGGCCAGGTCGAGCCCCGAAATCTCAGCACCGAGGCGCGGCGTCAGTCGGCGGACGTTGATCGAGGCACGGGAAGCGCCGAAAGCTTGCATAAGGGGTCTCAAGGCGGGCAGATGTAGCCGCTGCCGCTCGGATTCTTGAAGCACCCGACCGACTCGGGGATGACCTGCTTGGGAAGCCACAGGACAGCTTTGGGGAAGTAGATCGCAAAGGCGATCGTGCCGAGGAAAACGACGTAGATCGGTAGCGCCGCCCGAAGGGCCTGGGAGAAGCGAACGCCGACGAATTTCGAGGCCATCAGGAGCACCAGCCCGTAGGGCGGAGTGATGAGGCCGAAAGCGAGCGTGGCGATCAGCACCACGCCCATGTGGACGGGGTTGATGTTGCCGACCAGGGTCAAGACATTGACCAGCGGCATGAAGATGATGATCGTCGGCACCGGCTCGATGAAGTCGCCGATCACCGTGAAGAGCAGCACCATCAGCAACATGATCAGGTGCGGATCGCTCCCGGCGATGCCGGTGATCCATTCGGCGATAACGATCGAGCCGCGCAGATAGGCGAGCATCCAGCCGAAGGCGTTGGCAGCGCCGATCGTGATCAGGGGCAGAGAGAAGATCAGCCCCGCGATGCAAAAGTCGTAGGGCAGCAGCTTGAGGTGGCCGCGGTTGAGCATCGGAATGACGACCACCACGATCCAAAGAACGGCGACCACGCCCGCCTCGGTCGGCGTGAACCAGCCGGTCAGGATGCCGCCGAGCAGGATCAACGGAATCATCAGCGGTAGCAACGCATCCTTGAAGGCAAGCGCCACGACCCGCATTGGTGCGCGCGGGCGGCGCATGCCCGCCGGGCCGAAGAAGTAGCAGTAGATCATCAGGCCGAGGCCGATCATGAAGCCCGGCACGACGCCCGCCATGAACAGCCCCGCGATCGAGACGTTGCCGACCGCGCCGTAGACCACCGCGGTGATGCTCGGCGGCACGAGCGCGGCGATGGTCGAGGCAGCGGCGATGATCGCGGCCACGAACGGAGGGCTGTAGCCCTCCTGCTTCATGGGCCCGCCGAGTGCCCGGCTGATCACCGCCACGTCGGCGGTCGTCGACCCGGACATCTCGGAGAAGAACATGCTGAACACGGTGACGACCTGCGACAGGCCGCCGCGGATGTGGCCGACGAGCGCAAGCGACAGGTTGGTGATGCGGCTGACGACGTTGGCCGAGCTCATCAGTTCGCCGACGAGCAGGAAGAACGGGATCGCGAGCAGCGCTTCGGAGTCCATGCCGTCGAACATCTTCTGGACGATCGCCGGAAAGGTGACGTCGGTGAAGATGACGCCGACGAAGACGCCGGCGATCAGCGAGAACGCGACCGGAACGCCCAGGTAGCCGAAGCTGAGAAAGAGCAGCGTCATCAGCCCGAGGAGCAGCGGCGCGCTCATCGCGGGGTCTCGCCCAGTGCCGCCGGCTCGACCGGGACGATCGCGGCGAGCTCGTCGACGCGCGCCTCGGGATGGTCGAAGCCGTTGCGCCAGCCGTTGACCATCTGCTCGACCGTGAACAGCGCGATCAGCGCGCCCGCGATCGGGATCGCCGCGTAAAGCGACGCGATCGGCGTCATCGACGGCATGCGAAAGCTGCTGAAGCCGCGCCGGAAGTTCAGGTAGCCGAACCAGACCAGGCACACGGCGACCCCGAGGACGATCAGGCGGATGACGATCTCGGCCACTAGGCGCGGCGTGCCGTGGAGAGCCTCGGAGACCGCGGCGAGGTACAGGTGATCGTTGCGTCGCGTCGCGACCGCCGCGCCGGTGAAGATCGCGTAGATGAAGAAGGTCTGGGTCACTTCCTGGAGCCAGAGCCAGGGATGACCGATCGTGCGTGTGACGATGTCGAACACGACGGTGCTCGAAAAGCCGAATAGCAGGACGCCGCAGAGCACCATCAGCACCAACTCGAGGTTGTCGAAGGCGCGCCACTTCAGGTGGCGCTGGCGTTGCAGCACCAATTTGTCGACGATCTGCATCAGGCCTCGAGAGTCGGACGGAACAGATGTCAAGGCGCGGTGCCGGCTGTGCTGGCCACTGTGCGACGGGACCCGCCTCTACTTCACGGCGCCGATCAGGTCCTTGATCTTGACTGCGTGCGGGCCTAGATCCTTGGCCAGCCGGTCGAGGTAAGGTGCTGCCG
>DASXXO010000456.1:0-7989 GCA_036503045.1 Caldimonas sp.
CCCTGCTGTTCCAGAGCATCCTGATGGAAGACGCGATCCCGGCGAGCGTGAGGGTGTGGTTCGCGCGCCTGCAGATGCCGGTGCTGCGCGTCGCCGTCTCCGAGCCAGACTTCTTCGCGACCGTCGAGCATCCGGCACGCCGGCTGATCGATCGCATGGGTGCGTGCGTCATGGGTTTCGATTCGTCGAGCCGCGCGGTAGGAGACCTGCTCGAGAAGGAGATCAAGCGCGTCGTCCAGGTCGTCGAGGCCTATCCGGACACCGGGCGTCGTGTCTTCCAGACCGTCCTCACCGAGTTCGAGAAGTTCCTCGAGCACTACTTCAAGAACGAGAACGAGGCCTCGAAGAAGGGCGTCTCGCTCGCCGCGCAGGTCGAGCAGCGCGAGACGATGGCGATCCAGTACACGATCGAGCTGCGCAAGATGCTGAACGACGTGCCGGTGCAGGAAGGCGTGCGCGAGTTCCTGTTCCAGGTCTGGGCCGACGTGCTCGCGACCACCGCCGTCAAGACCGGTGCCGGCGACGCGACCAAGGAGATGAAGCGTGCCGCCGCCGACCTGATCTGGTCGGCGAGCGCCAAGGTCTCGCGCGCCGAGCGCGCCGATGTGATTCGCCGCCTGCCGCCGCTGCTGAAGACCCTGCGCGACGGCATGGACGAGGCCGGCATCCCCGTCCCGAAGCAGGACGAACACATCCAGCGCCTCAACAACTCGCTCGCTGCCGCGTTCACGGCCAAGGCAGCGGCGATCTCGCACGAGCGCCTCGAGGAGCTGATGGGCCGCCTCGAGACGCTCGAGGAGCTGCTGCCCGAGGCCGAGGACGTCGACATCGACGAATCGCTCGTCATGGACCTCTCGGGCCACGAGAGCTCGGAGCTCGAGGTCGTCGGCGAGGGCGGCTCGATGCCGACGCCGGCGATGCTCGCCTGGGCGCGCGAGCTTCAGGTCGGCAGCTGGTACATGCTCGACTACCGCAATCGCAACGAGCAGGTTCAGCTCGCCTGGCAGGGCATGCGCAGACAGCTGACGCTCTTCGTCTCGCCGCAGGGCCGGGGCGTGCTGTTCCAGCAGCATCGGCTGGCGGCGTTCCTGCAGGCGGGGCTGCTCGTGCCGGCGCAGGAGGAAGCGCTCACCGTGCGGGCGACGCGCACCGCGATGGCCAAGCTCGACGGCGACCCGGGCCGTCTGCTCAACTAGCGGACGCGTCGGGCGGCGGCCGTCGCGGCCGCGGCGCTCAGTGGATCAGGCGGTCTTCCTCGGCGACAAACAGCTCGTCGAGGATCAGCGCGTCGGGCTCTTCGCCGAGGCTCCAGAAGACCATCAGGACGATGATCTTCAGGTCTTCGAGGTCGAGCGGGCCGCCGGGGATCACGCTCGCCCGGCCGATGACCATCTCGCGCATCGCCGGCGGCAGGACGCCTGCCGATTCGAGGAAGACGATGAAGGAGATGCCCTGCTCGCCGAGATGCTCGTGCTCGGTAGGTGCGTAGAGGCGAATGCTCTCGTTGCGCTGCTCGCCGACCTTGGCCTGCGCGACTGCGGCGACGCCGTCGAGCCAGCTCAGCGCGTCGGCAATCTCTTCAGATTCGAAGCCGACCGAGGTGAGCTTGCGCGTGAGCTGCTCGTGGCCGGGACAAGCGTCCGGACGCCAGTAGTTCTCGTAGAGGTACACGAGGACGTCAAACATGGCGAAGGGATGATACCGCAGCGTTTTGTTGCAATGCCCGGGCGTGGACAAACGGCCGCGAACGCGCCGCTTGTCGCGTTTGCTGAGCAATCGTCAGGCCCGCTCGACGCGCTGAAAGCGCTGGCCGGGAAGGCGGGCAACCCGGCCCTCTAGCTCGAGCTCGAGCAGGCGTGCCGCGAGCTCCGCGGCGCTCCTGCCGGTGCGGTCGACGAGCGCCTCGAGATCGATCGGGTCGTGGCCGAGCGCGTCGAGAACAGGGTCTTTGCGCGCGGGCGGCGCCGCTGCCGCTGGTTCGGGCCTGGACGTGCGGGCGGCAGGGTAGAGCGGCGCCAGCTCGTCGACGATGTCGGCGGCGCTGTCGACCAGCTTGGCGCCTTGCCTGATCAGCGCGTGGCAGCCGCGCGCCTGCGGCGTGTGGATCGAGCCCGGGATCGCGAACACCTCGCGTCCCGCCTCGGCAGCCAGGCGCGCGGTGATGAGCGACCCCGATTGCAGCGCCGCCTCGACCACCAGCGTGCCGCGTGCCAGGCCGGCGATGATGCGGTTCCTGACCGGGAAGTTCGCCGCCAGCGCCGGCGTGCCGATCGCGAACTCGCTCACCACGACGCCTCCCGCAGCGATCCTGCGCGCGAGCGCCCGATGACGCGTCGGATAGTCGAGGTCGAGGCCGGTGCCGACGACGGCAATGGTCGTCCCGCCGCCGGCGAGCGCTCCCTCGTGCGCGGCACCGTCGATGCCGAGCGCCAGCCCCGAGACGACGACCCAGCCGGCACTCGCCAGGTGCGCGGCGAATGCGCGCGCGTTCTCGAGCCCTTGCGGCGTCGGATTGCGGCTGCCGACGATCGCGATCGCCGGCGCCTGCAGCGGCGCGAAGCGGCCGCGCGCATAGAGCAGGAGCGGCGGATCGGGGCTGTCGAGGAGGGCCGACGGGTAGCGCGGATCGCCGATCGCGATCGCGTCGCGCGGCTCGTCGCCGCCCGAGCCGAGCCAGCGCCAGCCGGCGGCGAGGCGAATGTCGAAGTCGGGCGGCGTTGCTGCGAGCGCGGCGGCGACGCTGGCCGGGACGACTGCGCTGCGCGCGGCGGTCGACGCGCCGATCACTGCTTCGGGGGAAGCGAAATGCGCAAGGAGCGCGCGCGCGGCGGTGCGGCCGACGCCGGGCGTCTCGAGCAGGCGCAGCCACGCCGAAAACTCGTCGCGATCGATCATGCGCAATGCACTCGTCGTTGGGACGCGGGGTGCGCCCATGTCCGCGGGCGCGGACCGCCGGTTCGGTGCGGCCCGACGGAGCCGCCGCCGCCGAGTCTACGGCTGGGTAAAGCGATCGCCGGGCGCGACCGGGTCCTTGACCGACAGGATCAGTGCGTACGACATGCGGCTGAAGACGCGGAACACGAACAGGACGCCGTGCCGCTCGTCGGGCAGCTTGATCTTGACGCGCCCCTTCTCGGTCGGGTCGAGCATGACCGCGCCGTCGCGGTAGAGCGCGAGCACGTGGCCGCGCTCGATGCCGTCGACGGCGCCCTTGTTGAGCGCGACGATCTGGTTCTGGCCCGCCGTCAGCGCGTCGCCATAGAGCGAGACGATCCGGCCCGCGATCGGCTGCGCCGGCGCGTGCGGCGCGTAGTTCGTGTACTCGCGACCGGGCACCGGCGCGAGCCGGTCGCCGACACCGGCTTCCTGACGGATGCTGGTGATGGTGAAGGTCGCCGGGATGATCTCGGCCTTGCCCCCGGCGTCGGTGCGCGTCTCGCCCTGCACGGTGTACTCGGACGCGCCGACGTACGTCGCTTCGTAGCCGAGGATCTCGTTGGTGTCCGGGTCGCGCAGCGGATGCGGCTCGCGGAAGATGCGGAACTCGCGGTCTGCGCCGAGCTCGCCGCGCACGTAGGCGATGTCGCCGCGCGAGAGCAGCACGCGCCCTTCCTGGGCCGCGACGATGCGCGGAGCGCTCGCGAGCTCGTTGCTCTCGAAAATCACGGCCTCGTTGAGGAACGGCTCGATCAGGTTGAACGGGATCGACGCGATGCCCTCGAGCGCGAGCTCGCTCGAGCGCACGCGCGGCGACAGGCTCGCATCGCCGGCGCCGCCGACCGGCGCGCCCATGCGCAGCCGGGCGCGGCCGTTCGACTTGTCGAGGAACAGCACCTGGCCGGGAAAGATGAGGTGCGGGTTCTTCACTTGCTCGAGGTTCATGCCCCAGAGCTCGGGCCAGCGCCACGGGCTCTTCAGGTACAGACCCGAGATGCCCCACAGGGTGTCGGAGCGCTTGACGGTGTAGATGTCGGGCGCGCTCGGCAGGACTTCGCTCAGCGGCACCCCCGCTTCGGCGGTCTTCTGCGCCGTCGCGCGCTGCTGCGGCGTGATCGGGAAGTTGGGCTCGGCGGCGACCGCCGTGCCGGCAAGGATCGAGGCGAGACCGAACGCGGCGAGTTGCCGAGGCGCGGGCGGGACAGGGAGAATTCGTCGGCTCATCAGAAGGTCTCGTGGAACGAGCCGCGCGAGCGCGGTCCGAAAGGTCTTCCGCACGGCTCTGGGGGCCTCGTCGCGGTTCGGCGAAAATCTCACTTGACTTCACAGATTCTGCCCATAAAGCATTGATATCGCAACGAAACTGCCCCTCGTGTTGCGCTTGCGCGTGAGACCTTTCTCACCTCTTTTCGTTGTCCAGCATCCACAGACGGCCGCCGCTGAATCGATTCGTCACAAATGAGCAAGCTCGACATCCTTCGCTATCCCGACCCGCGCCTGCACACGGTGGCCCGGCCCGTGGCCGCGGTCGACGAGCGGATCCGTCGTCTGGTCGACGACATGCTCGAGACGATGTACGCGGCCGAGGGCGTCGGCCTCGCTGCGACGCAGGTCGATGTGCACGAGCGCGTGATCGTCATCGACACCTCGGAGTCGCGCGACGATCCGCACGTGCTGATCAACCCGGAGCTCGTCGAGACGAGCGAGGAGATGACGATTGCCGAGGAAGGGTGCCTCTCGGTGCCCGAGATCTACGACAAGGTGCAGCGCCACGCGCGCGTCCGCGTGCGTGCGCTCGACCGGTCTGGCGAGTCGCGCGAGTTCGGCGCCGAGGGCCTGCTCGCGATCGCCGTTCAGCACGAGATGGACCACCTGCTCGGCAAGGTGTTCGTCGAGTACCTGAGCCCGCTCAAGCGCTCGCGCATCAAGACGCGGATGCTCAAGAAGACGCGCGACGAGGCGCGCGTCTAGTGCTTCTCGCCGGCGAGGCGCTGCGACTCGCCTTCGCCGGGACGCCGGAGTTCGCGCGCGTCGCGCTGGCGCGCCTGCGCGGCGCCGGCCACGATGTCGCGCTCGTCCTCACCCAGCCCGATCGCCCCGCTGGCCGCGGCATGAGGCTCGCCGCATCGCCCGTCAAGGAGTTTGCGCTCGCACACGGCATCGTCGTCGCGCAGCCGCGCGGACTGCGCCTGGACGGCAAATTCGCCGACGACGCGCGCGGCGTGCGCGATGCGCTCGTCGCCGCGGCGCCCGACGCGATCGTCGTCGCCGCCTACGGTCTGATCCTGCCGCCGTGGCTGCTGGCGCTGCCGCGCCACGGCTGCCTCAACATCCACGCGTCGCTCCTGCCGCGCTGGCGCGGCGCAGCGCCGATCCAGCGGGCGATCCTCGCCGGCGATACCGAATCGGGCGTGACCATCATGCAGATGGACGCCGGCCTCGACACCGGGCCGATGCTGTCCGCCAAGCCCGTCGAGATCGGCGCCGACGAGAGCGCCGGCGCCCTCCAGGCGCGGCTCGCGCCGCTCGGCGGCGAATTGATCGTCGAGGCGCTCGGCGCGGTCGCCAAGGGACCGCTTGCCGGCCGGGCGCAACCCGCGGCCGGCGTCACCTACGCGGCGAAGATCAGCAAGGCCGAGGCGATGATCGACTGGCGCGCGCCGGCGGCATCGGTCGAGCGGCGCCTGCGCGCCTTCGATCCCGCACCCGGCGCGCGCAGTGTCCTCGCCGGCGAGACCGTCACCTGCTGGCGCGGCGGCGTCCGCGCGGGAGGTGGCACGCCCGGCGAGATCGTCGCCGTCGAGCCCGACGCGCTCGTCGTCGCCTGCGGGGACGGACGTCTGGCGCTCACCGAGCTGCAGCGCGCGGGCGGCAGGCGGATGGCCGCCGAGGCGCTGCTGCGCGGCTGGACGCCGCGCGTCGGCGCCGTGTTCGACCCGCCTCCCGGCGCGCCCGCACCGGCCGAGGATTGAACTCCGCGGCCGCGCCGCCATCTTCACCCGGACGCCGGCCAAGCTTCGACGACGAGGACGAGACCATGTTCAACCTTCTCAAGACCGCCGTGCTGATGGCGGCGATTACCGCCCTGTTCATGGCGATCGGCGCCTATGTCGGTGGCCAGCAGGGCATGACGATCGCGCTCCTCGTCGCCGTCGGCCTCAACTTCTTCAGCTACTGGTTCTCCGACAAGCTGGTGCTGAAGATGTACAACGCGCGCGAGGTCGATGCTGCTTCGGCGCCGCAGTTTCACGCGATGATCGCCGAGCTCGCGCAGCGCGCTGGCATCCCGATGCCGCGCGTCTACGTCATCGACGAGGCGGCGCCGAACGCCTTCGCCACCGGCCGCAACCCCGAGCACGCCGCCGTGGCGGCGACGACCGGGATCATGCAGGTGCTGACGGCCAGCGAGCTGCGCGCCGTGATGGCGCACGAGCTGACGCACGTCGTCCACCGCGACATCCTGATCTCGACGATCAGCGCGACCATGGCCGGCGCGATCTCGATGCTCGCCAACTTCGCGATGCTGTTCGGCGGTCGCGACAGCGAAGGGCGGCCGGCCAATCCGATCGCCGGCCTCGCGGTCGCGCTGCTCGCCCCGCTTGCGGCGAGCCTGATCCAGCTCGCGATCAGCCGGGCCCGCGAGTTCGAGGCCGACCGCGGCGGCGCGGAGCTCTCGGGCGACCCACGCTCGCTCGCCTCGGCGCTCCAGAAGATCCACGCGTATGCGCAGGGGACGCCGCTGATCGCTGCCGAGCGCAACCCGCAGACGGCGCACCTCATGATCATGAACCCGCTCCGCGGGGGCGGCATCACGACGCTGTTCTCGACCCATCCGTCGACCGAGGAGCGGGTCGCGCGGCTGCTGGCGATGGCCGGCGCGATGCGCCGCTGACCCCCGGTGGCAGCGCCGCTGCCTCACCGGCCCGCTGCGCCCCGCGCGCGACGCGCTGCGCTCCGGCCTCAATTCCTGGCGCCGGCGGCCGAAATAGCAGGCGAACTCCCGCCTCGCCGCCATGCGCCGCTTCGTCTTCGCCCTTGCCGTCGCCGCTATGTCGTCGCTCTTGCTTGCCGGCTGCGACATGCTCGGCATCGAATCGCCCGAGAAGGTCGCCGCCATGCGCGAAGCCGACGGCAAGGCGATCGGCTCCGCGTGCCGTCACGCCGGCCGGGCGATCGAGGACTGCTTCGTGATCTACAAGAAGGCCGACCGCGCGGCGGTCTTCGCCGGGTGGCGCGACATGAACGACTACATGCGCGAGAACAAGATCGAGCCGGTGCCGCCGCAGCTCGCGGCGCAGGCCAAGGGTGCGAGCGCCGACACGCGCTAGCGGTGACGTTCGTTCACCCGCGTGAGCGGCCCGTCCGCGTCCGCCGCCCCCCGGCGCCTCAGCGCTTCACTTCGAACTCGCCGACGACGACGCGCTCGCCGCGCTCGCTCTTGACGCGGATCGTCGTGCGCCGGTCCTGCTGCGCCGGCGTGCCGTAGCCGCTCGCGAGCCAGAGCATCAGCCCGGTGCCAGTCGTCAGCACCTGCTGGCGGTGGCCGAAGAAGCTCGCCTCGACGCGGTACTTGCCGGGTTTGGCGACCTTGAGCGCGAACTCCTCGGGGCCGTAGCCGCCGGTCGCGTCGCGCGTGATCGCGCCGCCCTGGTAAGAGATGTTGTGGCCGTAGTAGACCTCCTCGCCGTTCGGGTCGACCACGTGCAGGTCGACATCGGTGTTGTCGGCGTCCCAGGCGAGGACGACGCGCAGCTCGAGCGGCAGGTGCTTGAGCAGGCGCGGATCGATCGCCGTCGTGTCGACCGGCCCTCCGTCGCGGCCCGCCTTGTCGACGACTGCGTTCAGCTCGGCGAGGGCGATCAGGTCGATGTCGGCGAAGCGCGCGTCCCACGCGCCGGTGACGACGGCGTAGAGACGATCGACCGCCGCCTGCGCCTGGCCCGCGTCGGCGAGCGCGAGCCCCAGGTCACGGTGCGACTGCGGCTCGTTCGGCGCCAGCTCGAGGACGCGCTCGAAGATCGGCATCGCCGCCGCCGTCTCGCCGGCCTGCTG
>DASXXO010000457.1:0-3174 GCA_036503045.1 Caldimonas sp.
CTGGCGAGCGGCAAGGACGCGGCGCCGATCATCGCCCCCGCCTATCCGATCGTCGACGAGCAGCTGCTCAAGCACCAGGCGGCGCTCACCGAGCGCTTCGTCGAGCAGGGCTGGAAGGAAGCGACGCACCCGCGCTACCGCGTCCCGGTGCCGCCCGACGTGTTCATGCGCTGCTGGGGGACGAGCACGATCTCGAACACCGGCGGCCTCGATTTCGAGCGCTCCGACTGCGTGATGGACACGCGTATCTTCGTCGGTGACTTCACCACGGGGACGATCAGCCTGCGCCACGAGAGCTACGACGGCTCCAAGCTCGGCCCGCTGCGCTTCGCATCGCGCTACGCGCAGAGCTTCCGCAACGAGTCGTTCGTCCGCCTCTCGCAGCAGTACCAGACCAAGCCGCTCTGCAACCAGGACTACATCGAGCGCGACGGCCTGCCGCTGCGCGCCGTCGTCTGCATGCGCGCCTACAAGAAGCTGCCGCAGCTCTACGACGTCGCTGTGCTCGTCGCCACGCTCGATCAGAGCCAGTCCGGCGTGCAGGGCCGCTTCGACGCGCAGGGGGTGAGCTTCGCGAACGCTCAGCGCCTCGCCCAACACTATCTCGAGGCGTTCCGATGGGCGCAGCCGCACTGAGCGACGCGCCGGCGCTCCTCGAGGTGATCGACCGCGACGGCCTGGTCCGCCAGGCGTGGCGGATCGACCGCTGGCCGGTCTCGATCGGCCGCGCGCTCGACAACACCGTCGTCCTGAGCGATCCACATGTCGCCGCGCACCACGCGACGATCGACGTCGTCCCAGGCGCCGACGGCGCGGCCGCGGCGATCGTCGTCGTCGCCGGCGCGACGAAGAACGGCCTCGTCGTCGGCCGCGAGCGCGTCGCCGGCGGCGCATCCAAGCAGCTCGCCGACGACGGCCGCGACCTCGAGCTGCACATTGGCCGCGCCGAACTGCGCCTGCGCCTGCCCGGCCACGCGCTCGCCGCCGAGCAGGTGATGAGCCGGGTCGTCGCGACCCACCATCGGTGGCTCCCGACCATCGGCGTCGGCCTCGCGGTGGTCGCGTTCGTCCTCGCCAACACCTGGATCGAGACCGATCCGGAAGCCGTGGGGCGCAGCATCGGCTCGGTCCTGCTGACGACGATCGCGGGCGGCGCGATCTGGTGCGCGTTCTGGGCTCTGCTCTCGAAGACCTTCACCCGCCAGAGCCACTTCGGCTGGCACGTGCGCGTGTTCGTCGTCGCCAGTCTCGTGCTGTTGATCCTGACGGTGCTGCCGCCGCTGATCGCGTTCGCCTTCTCGTGGCCCTGGGTGACCGACTACAGCTTCGTCGCCATCTATGCGACCGCGGCGACGGCGATCTACTTCCACCTTCTCGCCGTCGAGCCGGCGCGGCGGCGGCTGATGCGCGGCGTTGCCGCGACCGGGTTCGTCGTCGGCGTCGCGCTCGCGCTCTGGTTCAACGTGCAGCGGACCGGTCGCCCCGGCGAGGAGCTCTACATGTACCACCTGTTCCCGCCGCAGCTGCGCGTCGCGCGGCCGAAGCCGTTCGAGAGCTTCGTCAACGAGCTCGCGCCCATGCAGGCGATCCTCGACAGGAAAGCGAAGGAGGAAAAGAGCGGTGACGGCGACGGGCGCGACGACGACGACGAAGAGTGATCCGGGCGCGAACGCGCGCACCGTGCTCGTCACCGGCGGCGGCCGCGGCATCGGCGCCGCAGCGAGCCGTCTCGCCGCCGGCGCCGGCTGGGCGGTCGCGATCAACTACACGCGCGACCGAACGGCGGCCGAGGCGGTCGTCGCCGCGATCGTGCGCGGCGGCGGTCGCGCGCTTGCCTTGCGCGCCGATGTGGCCGTCGACGCCGAGGTGCGCGCGATGTTTGCGGCGATCGACGCCGCATTGCCGCCGCTGGCCGGGCTGGTCAACAACGCAGGCGTGGTCGACACCCCTGCGCGCGTCGACGCGATGACTGTCGAACGGCTGCAGCGGATGTTCGCGATCAACGTCTTCGGCAGCTTCTACTGCGCGCGCGAAGCGATCGCGCGCATGACGACCAAGCCTGCGAGCGCCGCCGCGCCGGGCGCGCACGCGGGCGGCGCGATCGTCAACGTCTCGTCGGCGGCGGCCAAGCTCGGCGGCGGCGGCCAGTACGTCGACTACGCCGCGGCCAAGGCGGCGATCGAGACCTTCACGATCGGCCTGGCCAAGGAAGTCGCCCTCGAAGGCATCCGCGTCAACACGGTGCGGCCGGGGATCATCGACACCGACATCCACGCCTCCGGCGGTGCCCCCGAGCGCGCGCGCCAGATGGCGCCGCTCGTTCCCCTGCAACGCGCCGGCACCAGCGAGGAAGTCGGCGAAGCGATCGTCTGGCTCCTCTCCGACCGCGCCAGTTACACCACCGGCTCGATCCTGGAAGTGACCGGCGGTCGCTGAGCAATCGGCCCCCCAAGGGGCCGGCTCCTTCCTCTCGGAGGGAGGCGAGTGAAGCTGGGAGGGAGCAGCCCGGTACGCCGCCACGGCAACGATGGCGCGCGCGATCAGGCGCTCGCCATCGTCGCCAGCGCGTCGAGCAGCGCGCGTGCAGCGCGCTGCTCGGCAGCACTCGCGATGCCTTGGTACGGCTCGAGCGTGAAGCGCGCCTCCGAGTGCACCGAGTCCCACATCGATTTGGCCGGCACGCGCGCCTTGAGATCGCGAAAGGCAGCGATCAGCGCGCTCGACTCGTCGGCGAGCTTCTGCGCAGCGACGGCCTCGAGGACGCGCAGCTCGATCCGGCCGACGACCGACCAGAAGTCGGGGCTCTCGGTCGCGGCGCGCGCGAGCGATTCCTGCACCGCGCGCAAGCGGTCGACGGCGAGCTCGGCCGGCCGGCGTTCGAGAAAGGCAAGGCGCAGCTCGGCGCTGATGCCATTCTTGGCCGGATAGAACAGGTTGTCGGCATCCACTGCGCGCGCGAGCCGCTCGGCGTTGCCGTAGTGCAAGGCCATCGCACGCAACGCCTCCAGCCGCTCGCCGGCGGCGCGGTTGCCAGCCCGGCCGCGCCGCGCACCACTCTGCGCACCGGCAGCGCGACCCTCGATCATCACCAGCCGCTTGTAGGCCGAGCCGAGCAGCGACTCGCGCTCGGCGGTGGGCTGGATCTCGAGCAGCTTGTCGAGCATGGCGATGGCC
>DASXXO010000458.1:0-5660 GCA_036503045.1 Caldimonas sp.
GCGAGGGTGACCGAGCGTGGGGAGGAAGCGTGGAGCGTAAACCGTGAGTCGAGGTACACGAACCGCATGCGAGGCGGCGCCGATCAGGGCGAGCAGGCAAGGGACTGCGAAGCTCTTGTGGTCGAGGGTCAGGCGACGTAAGTGCGGCGGCCGTGCGGTGAAGGATTGCGTCTTACTTGGGGAGATCTCGTCTCATGCCTGAAAGGGCGACGGTGATGAGCCGGAGCGAGAAGTCAGCAGAGGCCGTAGTAGTCGCGGCGACGCGATGAAGGGCTGAACGAGAAGGACAGTCACGAGACATGCCGCTCGGCGAGGCAAGGCATCAGAAGCCCGGCAAGCCGGGGCGCGCGGTGGCTGGGGGCGGTGAAGCCGCCCCCGAAGTCGCGAGCGATGAAGCCGCGCTGGCGCGACATGCGCAAACGGACTGGGGGGCCGGTGACCTGCTCGGGCAGGCGCTGGCCAGAGAGAACATGGCGGCGGCGTGGAAGCACGTCAAAGCCAACGTACGATGCGCCGGAGCGGGGTCGGCGAGTGCGCAGCGTTCCCGTGAGGAGCCCGCCATGGGACAGATCCGAACTCTTCGTCTCGTCCGCGCGCTGGTGATGGGTCTCGTCGCGCTGGCGCTCGCAGCCGCTGCCGATGCGGCCGGCGACAAGAGCGCGTACGAGCAGGCCAGGCAGAAGGCGGCATCGAACTACGAGGCGGCGAAGAAGCGATGCGACGCGATGACAGGCAGCGCCAAGAGCGTCTGCGTCGCGGAGGCGAAGGCGGCGCGGACGAGGGCCGAAGAGCAAGCCGAAGTCATCTACCAGGGCACGCCGGCGGCGCGCGAAGACGCCAAGAAGGAGATCGCCGCGGCCGACTACAAGGTCGCAAGAGAGCGCTGCAACGAGCGCAGCGGCAACGACAAGGACGTCTGCATCAAGGTCGCGAAGGCGGCGCGGACCCGCGCCGAGGCCGACGCCAAGGCCGAGCGCAAGATCAGCGACGCGCGCGAAGACGCCGCCCGGCAGAAGCGCGAAGCCGACTACAAGGTGGCGGCCGAGAAGTGCGAGGCCCTGACCGGGGATGCGAAGGGCGCCTGCATCGCGCAGGCCAAGGCCAATTACGGGAAGTAGCGGGCGTCAGCCGCGCGCCAGGTGGCGCTCGAGGAAGTCGAGCCGGTCCTGGCCCCAGAAGAGCTCGCCGAACACGACGTAGGTCGGCGCGCCGAACACGCCGGTGTCGATCGCGCGCTGCGAGTCCGCCTCGTAGCGCTCGTGCACGGCCTGCGATTGCGAGTCGTCGAGGCGGCGCGTCGGCAGGCCGCACGCGGCGAGCATCGACTGCAGCACCGTCGGGTCGGCGATGTTCTGCTCCTCGACCCAGACGCTGCGCAGGATCGCGCCGGCGATGCGCATTGCCGCGTCGCTGCCGTCGTGCGCGTCGACGGCGATGATCAGTTTGGCGGCGTCGTCGCTCGCGACCGGGAAGTAGCGCGGCTGCAGGTTGAGCGGCCGGCCGAGGTATTCGCTGAAGCGCTTCAGCTCGACCAGGCGGTACGCCTGGCGCTGCGGCGCGCGCTTGGCGAGTGGCAGGCCGCCCGAGACCGGGAACACGCGCCCGAGGTCGACCGGCAGGACGTTGATCGTCGCGCCGCCGTTGCGTGCAATCTCTGCGAAGCGCTCGTGGCCGAGATAGGTCCACGGCGACTGCGGCGAGAGGTAATAGTCGATGGCGACGCCCATGGCGCACTCCGGTCTCTGCAATGGCCCGGAGTCTAGTGCGGCGGCGATGACAGAGCGCGCGACGCGCGGCCGGCCCTCAGCCGGCGAGCAGCGGGCGCAGGTAGCGGCCGGTGAAGCTCGCGTCGCTCGCCGCAACGTCCTCGGGCGTTCCGGTCGCGACGACGCGGCCGCCGCCGGCGCCGCCTTCCGGTCCCATGTCGACGATCCAGTCGGCGGTCTTGATGACGTCGAGGTTGTGCTCGATCACGACGACCGTGTTGCCGGCGTCGCGCAGCGTGTGCAGCACCTTCAGCAGCAGGTCGATGTCGGCGAAGTGGAGGCCCGTCGTCGGCTCGTCGAGGATGTAGAGCGTGCGGCCGGTGTCGCGCTTGGAGAGCTCGAGCGCGAGCTTGACGCGCTGCGCCTCGCCACCCGAAAGCGTCGTCGCGCTCTGGCCGAGGCGGATGTAGCCGAGGCCGACGTCGAGCAGCGTCTGGAGCTTGCGGGCGATCGCCGGCACCGCGTTGAAGTAGCCGTGCGCGTCCTCGACCGTGAGCTCGAGCACCTCGGTGATGTTCTTGCCCTTGTAGAGGATCTCGAGCGTCTCGCGGTTGTAGCGGCGGCCGTGGCAGACGTCGCACGGCACGTAGACGTCGGGCAGGAAGTGCATCTCGACCTTGAGGACGCCGTCACCCTGGCACGCCTCGCAACGGCCGCCGGCGACATTGAACGAGAAGCGGCCCGGGCCGTAGCCGCGCTCGCGCGCCGCGGGCACCTCGGCGAACAGCTCCCGGATCGGCGTGAAAAGGCCGGTGTAGGTCGCCGGGTTCGAGCGCGGCGTGCGGCCGATCGGCGACTGGTCGACGCTGATCACTTTGTCGAACGCCTCGAGGCCGACGATGCCGTCGTGCGGCTCGGGCTCGGCGTGGCTGTTGTAGAGATGCTTGGCGACCGCGGCATAGAGGGTGTCGTTGACGAGCGTCGACTTGCCCGAGCCGGAGACGCCCGTGACGCAGGTGAAGAGGCCGACCGGAAGCGCCACGTCGGCGCGCTGCAGATTGTTGCCGCGCGCGCCCGTGATGCGCAGCCACGCGCCTTCGGCCGGCGGCGGGCGACGCTCCGGCACGGCGATGCGGAGCGCCCGCGCGAGATAGCGGCCGGTCAGCGACTCGGGCGCCGCGGCGACGTCGTCGGGACTGCCTTCGGCCATGACCCTTCCGCCGTGGACACCCGCGCCCGGGCCCATGTCGATGACGTGGTCGGCGGCGCGGATCGCCTCCTCGTCGTGCTCGACGACGATCACGGTGTTGCCGATGTCGCGCAGATGGAAGAGCGTGCCGATCAGCCGTTCGTTGTCGCGCTGGTGCAGGCCGATCGACGGCTCGTCGAGCACGTACATGACGCCGGTCAGCCCCGAGCCGATCTGCGACGCGAGGCGGATCCGCTGCGCCTCGCCGCCCGAGAGCGTCTCGGCGCTGCGGTCGAGGCTGAGGTAACTCAAGCCCACGTCGTTCAGGAACTTGAGGCGCGAGACGATCTCGCGGATCACCTTGTCGGCGATCTCGGCTTTGGCGCCGGCGAGCGAAAGGCGCTCGAACCAGGCGAGCGCCTCGCGCAAGGTGAAGTGCTCGACTTGGAAGATCGGCTCCTTGCTGCCGTCGGCGACGTCGACCAGGAAGACGTTCCTCGCCTCGGCGCGCAGGCGCGTGCCGTGGCACTCGGGGCATGGCTTGGCGCTCTGCAGGCGCACCAGCTCCTCGCGTACCGCTGCCGACTCGGTCTCGCGCAGGCGCCGCTCGAGGTTGGGCAGGATGCCTTCGAACGGATGGCGGCGCTTGACGACCCGGGGCTTGCCGCGCGCGCCTTCGGCCTGGTAGACGAACTCGATCTCGTCCGTGCCCGAGCCGCGCAGCAGCACCTCGCGCGCCGCCGCCGGCAGCTCCTCGAACGGCGCATCGAGGTCGAAGCCGTAATGGCCGGCGACGCTCTCGAGCACCGAGAAGGTGTAGGGATTGCGCCGGTCCCAGCCCTTGATCGCGCCGCTTGCGACGCTGAGCGACGGGAAGGCGACGACGCGCTCGGCGTCGAACACCGTCGTCACGCCGAGGCCGTCGCAGGTCGGGCACGCGCCGACCGGTGAATTGAACGAGAACAGGCGCGGCTCGAGCTCGGGCAGCGAGTAGTCGCACAGCGGGCACGCGAACTTGCTCGAATAGAGGTGCTCGGCGCCGCTTGCTTCGTCCATCTCGACCGCAAGCGCCCGCCCGTCGGCGATGCGCAGCGCCGCCTCGAAGCTCTCGGCGAGGCGCTGGCGGAGCGGCGCGCCGGCCATGGCGTCGCCCGCCGACGGCACCTTGATCCGGTCGATGACGACGTCGAGATCGTGCTTCTCGGCCTTCTTCAGCTTCAGCGTCGGCACGTCGGCGGCTTCGACCGTCCGGCCGTCGACGCGGAAGCGCACGTAGCCCTGCGCCTGCATCTGCTCGAACAGCTCGGCGAACTCGCCCTTGCGGTCGCGCACGACCGGCGCGAGCACCATCAGCCGCGTCTCGGCCGGCAGCGCGAGGGTCGCGTCGACCATCTGGCTGACGCTTTGCGCCTGCAGCGCGAGCGCGTGGTTCGGGCAGTACGGCGTTCCGGCGCGGGCGAACAGCAGGCGCAGGTAGTCGTGGATCTCGGTGACCGTGCCGACCGTGGAGCGCGGGTTGTGCGAGGTCGCCTTCTGCTCGATCGAGATCGCGGGCGACAGCCCTTCGATGACGTCGACATCGGGCTTGTCCATCAGCTGCAGGAACTGGCGCGCGTACGCCGAGAGGCTCTCGACGTAGCGCCGCTGGCCCTCGGCGTACAAGGTGTCGAACGCGAGGCTCGACTTGCCGGATCCCGAGAGCCCGGTGATGACGACCAGGCGGTTCCGCGGGATGTCGAGGTCGATGTTCTTGAGGTTGTGCGTGCGCGCGCCGCGGACCCGGATCAGCGCGGTGCCGATCTCGGGCGTGCGCGCGGTGTTGCGCTCGCGCAGGCGTCGGATCGGGGCAGGAGAAGTTGCAGACATCGGCTCTCGCAGGCGAACCGAGCATGATACCGGCGAGCTTCGCGGCAGCGCCAGCCGCCGGTCAGTGCACCGGCTCAGCGCGCCAGCCGCTCGGCGCTCGCGCGCAGCCGGTCGGCGACTGCAGGCGCCAGGCCCGCCTGCCAGCGTTCGCCGGCGGCGCCTTCGACGCTCGCCGTGCTGCCTTCGAGCCGCACGACCACGGTGGACCGATCGCGCGCGATCAGGCGCAGCGTCGGCGCGCCGTCGCGCGCACGTTCGCCCTCGGTCGCTTCGCCGCGCGAGGCAGTCGTGCTCCAGCGCCCCGTGGTTGCGGCGTCGAGCTGCAGCAGCCAGTCGCGCCAGCCGGGGTCGAGCGTCGCGATCGTGCCAGTGGCGCTCAGGCGCGACCATTGCGCCGAATCGGCGCCGATGGCGGCGAGCAGCGGAGCAAGCGGTCCGGCAGCGCTGGCCGAGGCGAAGGCGCGCGCCTCCTTGGCGTTGGCTCCGTCGAGCGTGCCCTGGCGAAGCGCGGGTTGGCCGGTGTCGATCGTCGCCTTCGCGGCCTCGGTGCGGTTCGCTGCGGCGGCGCGCTGCTCGTCGCTCTCGACGCTGCCGCGCGCGAGGGGCGGGGTCGCGGCCGGCACCGAGCGCGTCGGCGCAGTCGGCGCGGCAGGGACCGCCATGCGCGTGTCGGCGTGCGGCTTCGCGCGCGGCGCGGCAACGGGCGGAGGCGCGTCGGCGCGCGAGGTCGGAGCGGGCGCGGAAGCATCTTCGCGCGGCGCGGGTTCGCTGCGGTCGTTGTCCTTCTTGGCCGCATCGGGCAGCGCTGGTGTCGCGGGGGCGCTGCGTTGCAGATCGCCACGCGCAAACGGCGTCGGCGCTTCTGGCTTCGACTCGACTTGCTGCTGGGCCGCAAGCAG
>DASXXO010000459.1:0-6464 GCA_036503045.1 Caldimonas sp.
AGCGTGTACGGCATCGCCGCAGCCAGCGGCGTGATGCGCTGCCTCGAGGATCGCGGCGTCGGCTTCCCCGTCGGCGGCGGCAACGTCGTCCCGATCGCGCCGACGGCCGCCTCGTTCGATCGCGCGACTTGCAACGCGCCGCCCGCCTCGCGGCCGGACTTCACGTCGGGGCTCCAGGCGTGCCTCGCCGCGAGCGGCGGCCCGGTCGCGGAGGGCAATGTCGGCGCCGGCACCGGTGCGGTGTCCGGCGGCGTCAAGGGTGGCATCGGCACGGCGAGCGTCGTGCTGCCGAACGGCATCGTCGTCGGCGCGATCGTCTCGGTGAACTCCGAGGGCACTGGCTACGACAGCAACGGCGACCTCTACGCCGCCTCCCTTTTGCTCGACAAGGAGCTTGGCGCGCTGACGAAGGCCGGCGGCCCTGCCAATCGCGTCCCGCCGAGCCTCCCCGGCGGCGCGCTCCGCAGCGGCACGAACGCGGTCGTCGCGACCAACGTGCAGCTCACGAAGTCGCAGGCGACGAAGATCGCGGAGATCGCCGACGACGGCATCGCGCGCGCCGTCAATCCCGCGCACACGTCGGGCGACAGCGACACGCTCTTTGTCCTCGGCACGGCGTGGCTCGCGATGAACACGCTCGGCGACGCGAATGCGGTGGTCACGCAGATCGGCGCCGCCGGCGCGAATGCGGTGTCGCGCGCGATCGTGCACGCGCTGGTGGCGGCGAAGTCGACCTCGTGCCAGCCGAGCTACTGCGACACCTTCCCGGCCGCGTGCCGGAACCGGCCGTAGGAGAGGGGACCACCACCATGCGAACCCACACTGCTCTCGGCGGGCTGCTCGCCCTGACGGCGCTCGCCTCTGCGACCGTCGCCCAGACCCTGCCGCAGACCCCCGGCCCGAAGAACGCGATCACGGACGTCCCCGGGATCGAGGTCGGCCATTACACCGCGTCCAACGGCTCGGGCGGCATGACCGGCACGACGGCCGTCATCGCGCGCCGCGGCGCGACCGCCGGCGTGACGCAGCGCGGTGGCGCGCCGGGGACGCGCCTGACCGATCTCCTCAAGTCGCAGACGGCGGTCGGCACGGCGCACGCAATCGTGCTGAGCGGCGGCAGCGCGTACGGCCTCGCCGCGGCCGATGGCGTCACCACCTGTCTCGGAAGCCAGGGCGTCGGCACGCCGGTCGCGAACGGAGTGATCGTGCCGATCGTGCCCTCGGCGATCCTCTTCGATCCGGGACGCTGCGCCCCGTTCAACTTCCGCCCCGACGCTTCATTCGGCATCAACGCCTGCATGGCCGCGAACGATGGCCCGGTCCAGATGGGCAACGTCGGCGCCGGCGCTGGCGCGCGCTCGGGCAGCGTGAAGGGTGGCCTCGGCACCGCGAGCGCCCTTCTCCCGAACGGTGTCGTGGTGGGCGCCATCGTCGCGATCAATTCGAGCGGGAGCACATTCAACACCACGACGGGCCAGTTCTTCGCCGGCTACATCGCCAGCAACGCTGACCTGACGATCGCGATGGGGCCGTCGACGTCCGGCGCGGATCGCGACGAGTTGCTCCGCGCCACGACCATCGCGGTCGTGGCCACCAACGCGCAGCTCACGAAGGCGCAGGCAAACAAGATTGCGCAGATGGCGGATGATGGCCTGGCACGCGCGATCCGACCGGCGCACGGCACCGGCGACGGCGACACGGTGTTTACGCTGGCCACCGGCGCGGTGACGGCGAACCCCAACATCACCCAAATCGGCGGCGCGGCCGCGGATGTGGTGTCGCGCGCGATCATCCGCGCCATCGTCGCCGCCAAGGGCATCCACACCGGCACCTGCAACGTGAACAGCTACTGCGAGTTGTTCCCGCAGGGCTGCCATTCGTAGCGAGCCGAGCAGCACGACCCATGACGCAGGATGAATTCAAACGGGACGGTCCGCAGCCGTGCGAGTTGCCAAAGTTCGATCGGCTTGCCGCGGACCGGTAGCGTGCCCCGTCCCGGGCGTCTGATCCTGCTCGAAGCTAGTGTCGGCTTAGGCGAAGGCGCCAGTTCGGACGCCGGGTGCGACGGACCGCTTCTAGCCGTTGGTGAAGAACGCCGGGTCGATCGGCGCGTTGCGCTAGAAGCCCTGTTCGTGGCACGCCGGGGCTCGCGCTCGGGCCAGCGGCGCGGCATGATGCCCGTGTCCGCTTCAATACAGAGCGCCATGGCCACCTTGCCCGGTCTGCCGCAGACCGAAGAGCCCGAACCCGACGCATTGCCCGTCGAGCCCGACGACGGGACGACGATTCCTGGTGCACCTCCCGAGCCGGGCCACGTGCCGGTGGTTCCTCAGAGGGCATAGCGCACGCTACGAGGGCACGCGCCCGCGGCCGGTGCACAATCCGCGTCGCGCCGCCTGGCGCCGGAGATCTTTGCCGATGGTTCGAGTCTGGGCATTCGTGATCGCGATCCTCGCCGCGCTCTGCTTTGCCGCGTGGGCTTCGGATTTCGTGACGATGCAGGGCGAGCGGACGGTCTACACGGTCGATTGCGTCGGCGGCAGCTGGCAGGGTGACCACTGCAGCGGCAAGGTCGCGCCGGGAACGCGTTACCGCTACCGTGCGTTGAAGCCGCACGGGGAGGTGATCTTCTGGACCGTCGGGACGAACGAGGCGTCCGGCAAGTTCGACGACTGCAAGATCCAGGACGGTCGCAACTGGGTGTGCAAGATGTGCGCCGACGCCTCGCGTTCGATCACCTTGCAGATGATGCAGGGCAAGCCGGTCGTGGACGCCGCGGTCGCCACGCGGCCGTACCGTGCCGTCTCGAAGTGGCGCTGGCTGCTCCTCCAGCGCGGCTACACGGCAGGGCGCCCGGTGCCGGTGACGGTCGCGCAGACGGCGACGACCGGCTAGGCGCGACCGGCCGGCAGGCGCCGATCCCGAGCCGGACGCCTAGGGGCGAAGCGAGGTTCCTGCAGGGCCGACGCGGGCGGTCGTGCGCCGCGGCGCGAGCACACCGGTCGCCAGCGCGGTGCCGACGAAGATGACGGCGCAGCCGACGACGATCGGCACGGTCAACCTTTCGCCGAGGAAAACGCCGCCCCAGAGCACCGCGAACAGCGGAATGAGATACGTCACGGCGACGGCGTTGGTCGGGCCGGCGTTGGCGATCAGTCGAAAGTAGAGGATGTATGCCACTCCGGTCCCGAAGATCGCGAGCAGCACGGCGGCGATCCAGTCGTGCGACGAAGGCGCGGCCGCCGGCCAGGCGAGCAGGGCGGGCACCGCAAGCAGCAGCGCCGCCGCGACTTGGCTCCCCGCAGCCACCGCGAGCGGCGGAACGCCGGTGAGATGGCGCTTCGTCAGGTTGGGCGCGACGCCGTAGGACATCGTCGCCAACAGGCAAGCGCCGACGGCCCAGCCCGAACCTCCGGGCTTGAACTCGGCTTTGTCCCAGCCGAGCCAGAGGACGCCAGCGAAGCCGATCGCGAGGCCGGCGATGCGTAGCGGCGTCAGGCGATCCCCGAGCCAGAGCCAGGCGACGATCGCCGCGAACAGCGGCGTCGCCGAGTTGAAGATCGCCGACAGGCCCGCGGTGATCGACAGCGCCGCGTAGGCGAAGCAGAGGAACGGGATCGCCGAGTTCACGACGCCGATGATCGCGATCGTGCGCCAGTGGCGGCCGAGCGCAGCGAGCTCGCCGCGCGCCGCGAGCAGCGGAACGAGCAGCAGCGCGGCGCCGCTCAGACGGACGAAGACGAGCGCGACCGGGCCGAATGCCGGCACGGCGATGCGCATGAACAGGAACGACGCGCCCCAGAGCGCCGCCAGGACGAGAAGCTCGACGACGTCACGCCGTCTCAATGGAGTTCCAGTTGCTGCGCCGCACGGCGGCCGCCGAAGCGCTCGGCCTCGATGCGCAGGAGCGAGGTTTTGCGGTCGAGGCCGCCGGCGTAGCCGGTCAGCGCGCCGGAGCTACCGACCACGCGGTGGCACGGGACGATGATCGAAACGGGGTTTCGGCCGACTGCGGCACCGACGGCGCGGCTCGCCGACGGCAGCCCGAGCTCGCGCGCGATCGCGCCGTAGCTCGACGTCGTTCCTGGCGCGATGCGCAGCAATGCGCGCCAGACGTCGCGCTGGAAGTCCGTCCCCTGCAGGTCGAGCGGAACGTCGAATGCATCGCGCGTTCCGGCGAAGTACTCGCGCAGCTGGCACGCGGTCTCGGCGAGCAGCCGATCGTCGGCACGCTCGGGCGCGTCGATCTCGGCCGGATGGTGCTTTTGCATCTCGAACCACACGCCGGCGAGGCCGGCCTCGGTGCGCGCGAGCAGCATCGTGCCGAGCGGCGTGGCGATACGGCACTGCCCCGTGCAGTTCTGCAGGATGGCTTCGGTGGCATAGGTCATGGGGTGACTCCGAGCGAGTTCCAGAGACGAAGGAGGGCGTAGGCGCGCCATGGGCGCCAGCGCTCCGCATGCACCATCGCATCGCGTGTTGACGCGCTCGTGAAAAGCTGGCGCATCGCCTTCAGTGCCGCGACGTCGCCGGGCGGGAACGCGTCGGGCCAGCCGAGGCCGCGCATCGCGACGTAGTGCGCCGTCCACGGGCCGATTCCGGGAAGCGCACACAGCCGTTCGACCAGCGTCTCGGGCGGCGCCCCGGGGACGAACAGCGGTACGAGCGCATCCCAGTGCGAGGCGAGCGCCTGGATGGCAACCGCGCGGTTGCGGATGATGCCGAGCTCGGCGATGCGCTCGACCGGCACGACGGCGAGATCAACCGGCCCCGGGAACGTGCGATCGATCTCGGGCCACGGAGTCGCGAGCGGAGCGCCGAAGCGCTCGGTCAGGCGGCGCGCGAGCGTTCGCGCTGCCGCAACGGTCACCTGCTGGCCGAGCACGGCGCGCACGGCGAGCTCGAACGCGTCGACGCTGCCGGGCAGGCGCAGGCCAGGCGCGCCCGGCAGGCCGACGAGCGTCTCGGCGATCGTCGCCGGCGCTGCATCGAGATCGAGCCAGCGCCGCACGGCGACGATCACGGCACCGCTCGCCGGCGCGAGCGACGGCGCGAACGAGAGCTGCACGCGATCCGCGTCGGCCACGAAACGCGCCTCGAGCCATCCGGCCGACCCGCCGAGGACGCCGGCTCGGACGCTGCGCCGGATCGCGCGCCGGGCGATCGTCTCGACGCCGGGGATCGCGCGCTGGGCGACGAACGCGAGCAGCGCGTCGACGTCGAACGGCGCGCGGTAGCCGAGGTTGAGCGTGATCGCGTCTCCCACGACCAGCCGCGCCGCCCCTGCGCGCATCGCATGCGGCGCGTCGCTTGCGATCCGCGGCGCGGTGCGGCGCAGGCGCGTCGGGTTCATGCGGTAGCCGCCGAGGAACGCGGCGTTGAAACGGCGGAGGCTCCGAAATCCGCTCGTCAACGCAATCTGCGCGACCGGCATCTGCGTGTCGGTAAGGAGCTGCTTGGCGAGCAGCAACCGGCGCGTCTGCAGGTATTGCAACGGCGTGACGCCGTGTTCGGCGAAAAAGATTCGGCGCAGGTGCCGGTCGCTCACGCCGAGCTTGGCGGCGATCGCGGCGACGCTCGCTGCATCGCCTTCGGCGACCGAGTCGTCGAGCGCGCTCGCCGCCTGGCGCGCGAGCGTGCGCGATGCGTCCATCACCGTCCACGGCAACCCCGGGCCGGGCGCGATCTCGGGGCGACACTTGAGGCACGGCCGGAACGACGCCGCCTCGGCCTGCGCCGGCGAGGCGAAGAAGCGGCAGTTGCGGCGCGCCGGCATGCGCACGCGGCAGATCGGCCGGCAGTAGACGCCGGTCGACGTCACGCCGACGAAGAGGCGTCCGTCGAAGCGCGCATCGTGCGCGAGGAGCACCTGGTAGGCAGCGTCGCCGTCGATCGTCATGGCGCCGATTATGGCGTTCCGCCCCCTCGCGACTCGCCGTTTTCGGACATGTCGCGGCCGAACGCTTCGGTGCGTTCCGAAGGGTTGTGACCGTCAGCCGGGATCGAATCGGCCGTGCTTGCCGCTGCCCTCGACGAAGCGGCGCGCCCCGCTTTCGGCCTCGCCCGACGCCAGCGTCGCCAGGCCGAGCGCGAACTCCTGCGCGAGCGCGTCGCGCGCCGAGAGACCGTGCTGGCGGCGCGCGCTCGATCGGTCGTTGCGCAGGCACTGCTGCGGAAAGGAGGCGATCGACCGGGCGAGCGCCCGCGCCGCGTCGAGCGCCTGTCCTTCGCCGACGACGCGGTTCGCGAGGCCGAGCGCGAGTGCCTCCTCGGCGCCGACGGCGCGACCGGTGAGGATGAGATCCAGCGCCCGGCTCTCGCCGATCAGGCGCGGCAGGCGCACCGTCCCACCGTCGACGAGCGGAACGCCGAAGCGGCGGCAGAACACGCCGAACGTCGCCGTGAGCGAGGCGACGCGCAGGTCGCACCAGAGCGCGAGCTCTAAACCGCCGGCGACGGCGTAG
>DASXXO010000460.1:0-4858 GCA_036503045.1 Caldimonas sp.
CGGTGACCTTTTCCATGCGGCGCATGGTCCGGGCCGTGCCGGGAAGCAGGCGGGTCAGGTCGCGCGTGCGATAGCGGATGATTGGCAGCGCTTCCTTCGTAAGCGATGTGAACACGAGTTCGCCCTCTTCGCCGTCCGGCAGGACCTTTCCAGTCAGGGGATCGATCACCTCGGGATAGAAGTGATCCTCCCAGATATGAAGACCGTCCTTGGTCTCGACGCATTCGCTCGCGACGCCCGGACCCATCACTTCCGACAGACCGTAGATGTCGACCGCGTCGATTCCGGCCTGCGTCTCGATCTCGCGCCGCATCGCCTCGGTCCACGGCTCGGCGCCGAAGATGCCGATCTCGAGGCTGGTCGACTTCGGGTCGATCCCCTGGCGCACCAGCTCCTCGATCAGCACCTGCATGTACGACGGCGTCACCATGATGATCTGCGGCTTGAGGTCGCAGATGAGCTGGACCTGCTTCTCGGTCTGGCCGCCCGACATCGGGATCACGGTGCAGCCGGCGCGCTCGGCGCCGTAGTGCGCGCCGAGGCCGCCGGTGAAGAGACCGTACCCGTAGGCGACGTGCACCATGTCGCCCGGACGGCCGCCGGCAGCGCGGATCGAGCGTGCGACGAGGTCGGCCCAGCGGTCGATGTCGGCGAGCGTGTAGCCGACGACGGTGGGCTTGCCGGTCGTCCCCGACGATGCGTGGATGCGCGCGATCCGTTCCTTCGGCACCGCGAAGAGCCCGAACGGATAGTTGTCGCGCAGGTCGCTCTTGCCGGTGAACGGGAAGCGCGCAAGGTCGCAGAGCTCTTTGAGATCGTCCGGGTGGACACCCTCGGCGTCGAACGCGCGCCGGTAGTGCGGCACGTTCTCGTACGCGTGCTTCAGGCTCCAGCGCATGCGCTCGAGCTGGAGCGCGCGCAGCTCGTCGAGGCTGGCGCGCTCGATCGGCTCGAGCTCGCCGGGAACGGGTCGGCGCGACGTCATCGGGCCCCCTCCTCGGCGGCAGCGACCGGCATCACGGTGCGCCCGCTCAGGCTCGCCGAGCGGCCGCGCACGAGCGCGACGCGGTGGCCGGCGCGATTGGTGACGACGATGTCGTAGACGCCGGTGCGGCCGCTGCGCGAGACCTCGACCGCGTCGGCGGTCAGCACCTCGCCGCGCTCGACCGGCGCGAGGAAGTCGACCGTCAGCCCGGCGGCGACGGTGAGATGGTTGCGCGAGTTGCACGCGAACGCGAATGCCGAGTCGGCAAGCGTCGTGATGAAGCCGCCGTGGCAGATCGCGTGGCCGTTCAGCATGTCGTCGCGCACCGCCATCTCGAGCCGGGCCGTCCCGGCGCCGAGCGCAACGATGCGCATGCCGAGCGCCTGCGACGCCCGGTCGGCGGCGAACATGTGCGCGCCGACCTCCTCGGGTGTCGGCGTGTGCTGCGGACGGCGGCTCGAGTCGGTCATCAGCGGTCCCCGAACACCGGCGCGCGCTTGGCCATGAAGGCGGCGACGCCTTCGGCGAAGTCGGGCGCTGCGCCGAGCACGCGCTGCACGTCGGCCTCGAGGCTGAGCGCGGCCGCGAGGTCGAGCTGCTGCGATGCGTCGAGCGCCTGGCGCGTCGCGACGAGCGCGCGCGTCGGCAGCGACGCCAGGCGCGCGGCGAGCGTCGCCACTTCCGACGCGAACGACGCGTCGTCGACGCACTTCCAGATCAGGCCGAGACGGACCGCGTCCTCGGCGCCGAGCTTGTCGGCGAGCATCGCCAGGGCGAGTGCGTTCGCGCGGCCCACCAGGCGCGGCAGCAGCCACGTGCCGCCGCAATCGGGGATCAGGCCGATCTTCGAGAACGCCTGGATGAAGCTCGCCGAGCGCGCCGCGATGACGATGTCGCACAGCAGCGCGAAATTCGCGCCTGCGCCGGCGGCGACTCCATTGACGGCGGCGACGACCGGCACCGGCATCGAGCGGATGCGCAGCGCCAGGGGCTTATAGAAGCGCTCGATCGCCGAGCCGACATCGACTGCGGCAGCGCCCTGATCGCGGTTCGGCGCGACCGCGGGGTCGGCGAGATCCTGGCCGGCGCAAAAGCCCCTGCCCGTGCCGGTGACGACGACGCAGCGCACTTCGCGATCGGTAGCCGCCGCATCGAGCGCGGAACGCAGCTCGCCATGCATCGCTGCGGTGAAGCTGTTCAGGGCCTGCGGCCGGTTCAACGCCAGGGTGCGAACGCTGCCGGCATGGCTGACGCGAACGAGGGGTTCTTCCACGGCGGTCTCCTGTCCGGGCCTGGCGCGAAACATCTCCGACCGACCGGTAGGTAGATTCTAGCGTGGGCCGGAACCGGCCCGCAACCCGGCCTCAGCGGCGCGCGAGGAAGGCGAGCAGGCGCCGCTCTGCCAGGCTCAGTCCCGCGCCGCGCGCGCTGTCGAGGCGCGCGCGCAGCGCCGCATCGGGCTCGCCCGCGAGCGCCTCCAGGACGCGCGGATGGACGTACGACTTCTTGCAAACGGCGACCGTGTTGCCGAGCCGCTTGGCGACTTCAGCGAGCAGCTCGCGCGTGCTCGGACGCTTCGCCTTCTCGAGCTCGGCGTGCTCGATCCAGAGCGCGAGCGCGTGCGCCGTGCCGTGCCAGGTGCGAAAGTTCTTCGCCGTGAAGTCGGCGCCGGTCGCTGCGCGGAGGTAGTCATTGACGTCCGAAGAGCCGACGCCGTGCGCGACGCCCTCCTCGTCGACGTACTGGAACAGGTCCTGGCCCGGCATCGCCTGGCAGCGGCGGACGACGCGCGCGACGCGCGGATCGTCGAGCGCGACCTCGTGCTCCTTGCCGCCCTTGCCGCGAAAGCGCAGGCGCAATCGATCGCCTGCGACCGCCGCGTGGCGGTTGCGCAGCGTGGTCAGGCCGAACGACTTGTTCGCGCGTGCGTATTCCTCGTTGCCGATGCGCACGTAGGTGGTGTCGAGCAGGCGGACGATCGTCGCCAGCACCGTCGCGCGGCGCGGCATCGTGCCGACGGGCGCCTCGAGGTCGGCCTTGACGCGCTTCCTGATGCGCGCGAGCGCCTTGCCGAACTCGAGCATGCGCTCGAACTTGTCCTGGTCCTTGGCGCGGCGCCACTCAGGGTGATAGCGGTATTGCTTGCGGCCGCGCGCGTCGCGCCCGGTCGCCTGCAGGTGGCCGTTCGGCAGCGCGCAGATCCACACGTTCTCGTACGCCGGCGGGATCGCGAGCGAGCGGATGCGCCGCAAATCCTCCGCGCGGCGAACGCGCTTGCCGTCGGCGCCGAGGTAGGCAAAACCGTCGCCGCCGCGGATGCGCCGGATTCCAGGCCTCTCGTCGCTGACCCAGACCAGCCCCGGCGGCGCGACTCCTGCAGGCGCCGCCGCGGCCGACGTGCTCTTTCTCGCCAGCGCGCGCCTTGCAGCGCCGCCGTTCATGGAGCCGCGATGGCTCGAGGCTTGGTCGTCGGCGGCTCGCGGACGGGCTGGGGAGGCGCCGGCTTCGGATCGTCGATCGGCGCCGGCAGGCCTTGCGGATGCTGCGGCGTCGGTGGCAACGGCGGCGGCCGCTGAGGCTCCGGAGGGCAAGGGGCGTTGGGCAAGAAAGTGGGCAGACCAGTGGCAGCGCCGTCCCGAGCAAGCGTCATGCCCCAGAGCGCCGCGGCCGGCGGTGAGCGCCAGCGTGATCGCCGAAACGCCGACGCTCGCCGCGATGGCGACGGGAGCCGGCAAGTCGCTCTGTTAGCGGCGGCCGCCCGCGGTGCTGCTGCGCGCCACGCCGCTCGTCGTCGCGCCGCCGATCGCGCGACGCGCGCGCAGCGCGACCGCGCGACGCGGTGGTCAACGACCTCGCGCGCCAGCTCGAGGTCGGCCGCTTCGCCGTTCCTCAACGACGCCGCGCGATCCGGATGCAGTCGTCGCAGCCCTCCGCAGAGCGCGCGGCGGGTCGGGCTGGCGTCCTTCGCGCCGCTGCTCCGCGCTGCCGAGCGCGCCCGCAAGGCCCAGCAAAAGTTACCGCAAGCGCTGCCTGAGGGCCGGTCGCGCGCACCGGTCGCACGCACCGGGACGACCGCGCCCATCGAGGAGAAACGCGGCTCAGAAACCTTTGGCACGGGTGTTGCTCCCTGGGCCCTCTGTCGCGCGCTGCGCGACGACGCGCACGCGTCTCACGGCTTTCTCTTCGACTGCATCGATTCCATGATTTTCCCGACCCTGCAACCCCGCCAGCGTCAGCAACACACCGTCACGCCGAGGCTGCAGCATGCGGTTCGACTGCTGCAGCTCTCCTCGCTCGATTTCGCGCAGGAAGTCAAGGAGGCGATGGGGCGCAACCCCTTCCTCGAGGTCGAAGATTCCCCACCCGATGCGGGCCGCGTCGACATCGGCCCCACCGGCGTCGACGGCGAGCCGCGCGGCATCGACCTCGAGGCGACGACGCTGATCGCCGACGCGCCGTACGAGCGCGAGAACTGGCAGCAGTCGTCGGCGAGCGTGCGCCAGCCGAACACCGAGAGCGACGTCGGCGCGCTCGACCTGATCGCTGCCGACGTGGGCCTGCGCCAGCACCTGCACGGCCAGATCAACGTGCTGCCGCTCGAGCAGCGCGATCACGCCCTCGCCTGCGCGATCGTCGAATCGCTCGACGACGACGGCTACCTCCGCGTCGACCTCGACGAGCTCGCCGCGACCTCGGGCATGGCACCGCCGGTCGAGCCGGTCGAGATGCAGATCGCGCTCAAGCTCGTGCAGTCGCTCGACCCGCCCGGCGTCGGCGCGCGCAATGTCGCCGAGTGCCTGCTCCTGCAGCTGCCCTCGATCGAAGACGCCGAGGTGCGCGAGACCGCGCGGGTGATCGTCTCCGACCACCTCG